>JAEZQN010000008.1 GCA_023441145.1 Bacillota bacterium | reverse complement strand
TACATGTATTTAACTATGGATTAACAATAGATGATCTTAGGAATTTCCGCCAAGAAGGAAGCTTAACACCAGGACATCCAGAGTACGGACATACAGTGGGTGTTGAGGCTACAACTGGTCCTTTAGGACAAGGGATTGCCACGGCATTAGGTATGACAATGGCAGAAAAACATTTAAGTGCAGAGTTTAATAAAGAAGGTTATCCTATTGTAGATCATTATACATATGCATTAGTTGGAGATGGCTGTTTAATGGAAGGTATTTCATATGAAGCAGCAGCTTTAGCTGGTACATTAGGATTAGGAAAATTAATCGTACTTTATGACTGAAATAAGATTACGATTGAAGGTAATACCAATATTGCATTTAGAGAAGATATAAGAAAGAGATTCGATTGAACGACCCGTCAAAAATGGTGCATCGTTCAATAAAGATGGCTGCCGAAGGATATCGTGTCGCTGATATCTGTAAGAGTGTGGAAGAAATCAGAAGTTGATTTCATACAAAGGTGATTATGGCAGGTGCGGATATTTTTTATCACAGTGGAAGAATTGGTGCAATCCCCACAAAACTTTGTCGGTTGTTCCAGCTTCGGCCTTATGTGGCAATGCGCCAGAAAAAAGCAGTTATGCTAGCAATGTTGGCAAGAAGTTTAGAACGGGCATGGAGGCAGGGAATCAGCTTCCATTTGAGACGTAAACGTAAGATTTGTCAGGAAGTGGTATACATAACTTATACGGGATGTAATGTAAAACAACAGCAGCGGGTGTAAAAAGAAGTACAAAAGCGAATTCCTTTTAAACGCGTTATCATGCAGAAAGCGTCATTTACCAATGCTTGTAATGTAGGAACGCAGTCTATAAGTATATCGTATTACAGTAAAAAGTAGGGAGAACAAACTATGAGAAGACATGCAAAGAGAATGAGTATTAGGATAAAGATTCTTTTACCGGTTGCTTTATTGATTATACTTATTTGTGTACTCTTAGGGACGTCTGCGTATAGTAGTATAAACAGTGGAATGGTGCAAATGGGAATAGAACAGGCGGATATGGCTGCTAAAATTGCCCAAGTAGCTGCAGATGGCGATTTGGTGGCAAAAATCAATGCAAATAGTCTGGGAACGGAAGAATATAATATTTTACTGGCGGAGTTGCGTCGTGTTCAAAAGCAGTGTGGAATCGCGTTTCTGTATACTTTATATGTGGATAACTCAGTGGTTTATTTTGGCGTGGATTCTGACAGTAGTGAAGAACAGGCAATGCCGGGTGATGAGTTTGAAGTTTCTTATGAAGAATTGGCTGATGTATTTGGCGGAGAAGGGTACGTTCAGGACTTTATAGATCATACGGAGTTTGGCGATTTAATTTCTGTTTATAAACCCATATATGACAGTACCGGTAAGGTGGTTGGTGTATTGGGATGTGACTATGATGCAATGCATGTGGTTGAAATGCAGAATATGTTGCTTAAACGAGTAGCGATACTGGCGATTGTATGTTTGGTAGGCGCCATCATTGTGTTGGGCTTGATTAGTAATCGCATTGTGAGAAGTTTGCAAACTGTGGATAACAAGCTTTATGACCTTGTACATAATGAGGGTGATTTGACTCAAAAGCTGCATATTCGTACCGGAGATGAATTAGAGGCAATTGCGGATAATGTGAATCAATTGCTTGATTACATACGCAAGATTATGTGTAACATTTCTGACGATTCCGAGAGGCTGAATCAATCTTCGGCAGATGTGGTTAAAAAACTGGCGTATGCGGATGAGAATGTAACTTCTGTTTCGGGAACAATGCAGGAAATGAATGTAGCAATGGAAGAGACAAGTGCATCTGTGACCGAAATTGATGAAGCAATTATGAATGTATATCATCAGATTGAGGGAATCGCACAAAGTGCAAGACAAGGAAGTGATTCCTCAGAAAAGATTATTGATAGAGCAGTGCAGATATACAGTGGTGCTGAAAATGAACGAGAAGATGCTTTGAGACAGGTAATGGAGATTGCAAAGTTAATGAATGCCAAGATTGAGCAGTCCCGTGCGGTAGAAGAAATTGCGGCGTTGACAGAAAGTATTTTGAGTATTACCAAGCAAACCAATATGCTGGCTTTGAATGCAAGCATTGAGGCGGCAAGAGCAGGCGATGCGGGACGCGGCTTTACAGTTGTGGCATCTCAAATCGGTCAGTTGGCAAATAACTCATCCGAAGCAGCAACTCATATCAGTCAGGTGAGTGAGACGGTAATTATGGCGGTAAATGGGCTGGCAGAAGAAGCGGAGCATATTTTGAAGTTTATCGAAGAAACTGCTATGCAGGGATACGAAAAGTTAATGGATGTCAGTAACAGTTACAGCAGTGATGTCAATAACATGAATGAAATGATGAAGGATTTTGCCCAGACCAGCGACCATATACGAATACAAATGGATACCATAAAGGAAGCTGTAAATGCAGTAAATATTGCAATCGGAGAGACTACAATCGGAGTGGAGACGATTACAAAGCAGGCAGTTGAGCTGGCTACCAGTGTAGGAGACATTCAGGCAGATGTGGAGAATAATAAGGGTATTGCAGATAGCTTGAGTAGCGAAGTAAATAAATTTAAGCTTAATTAGACAGTCTTAATAGAAAGAAACAAAAAAAACGGTATGAGTGGTAAAACCAAATCATACCGGGGCTTTTATTATTTGTGTGGGTGCTAAGCGAGAGATTAACGGTTGTTAATCAACTTTGTCAACTCAACGGGACAACAATCTGGTCATCTTTGTAAACACGCATATTACCGGAAGCGATTTCGTCAATCAGGATAACTTCATTGTTGTTGTAACCGGTTGAACAACCCGCCCAAAATGGTGCATCGTTCAACATAGTAGTTATTAAACTAAAAAAATTTTGAGCTTGTTAGGGAATGTGTATTGAACCTCCTATAATAAGCTCTTTTTTATTTAGTTTATAAAAGATACTATTGAAAAATATAAAAAAAATAGTATAATTAACTTGTACGGACAACATGATGACGTAACTAGCTATGACAATATGATTTTGATAAAATAATATAAAATATGTAGGAGGATTAAACATGAAATTATTTGTAGACACAGCCAATACAGAAGAAATCCGTAAGGCAAATGACTTAGGAGTGATTTGTGGGGTAACAACAAATCCATCACTTATTGCCCGTGAAGGACTAGAATTTAAATCTGTAATTAAAGAAATTACTGATATTGTAGATGGACCTATTAGTGCAGAGGTTATTTCCCTTGAAGCCCCTAAAATGGTAGAAGAAGCTTTAGAGCTTGTTAAAATCCATAAAAATATTGTTATTAAATTACCTATGACAGAAGAAGGTTTAAAAGCAACTAAGCAATTAACAGCTAAAGGCATTAAAACAAATGTTACTTTAATCTTCTCACCAGCTCAAGCATTACTTGCAGCTAGAGCAGGTGCTACCTATGTAAGTCCATTTTTAGGAAGACTAGATGATGTAGGAACAGAAGGTATGCAATTAGTAAGAGATATTGCAGAAATATTTGAGATCCACGGCATTGAAACAGAAATTATTGCAGCAAGTGTACGTAGTCCACTTCATGTAGTAGATGCAGCTAAAGCAGGAGCACATATTGCAACAGTTCCTTATGGCGTTATTGTTCAAATGACAAAACATCCTCTTACTGACAATGGTATTCAAAGATTCCTTAAAGACTGGGAAGGTTTAGAACAAAAACTTAATTAGTAGCACCCTTATTTAATAGAACTGGTTTTAGCATTTCAGGATATATTAAAATAGCAATGATAGCGGAAAGGGAGTAAAAGATGAAAGTTGAACAAAAAACAATTAATACCATACGTGTATTAGC
>JAEZQN010000385.1 GCA_023441145.1 Bacillota bacterium | reverse complement strand
AGATAATTCTTTTGTAGTTCTATTAAAATATTAGGATTTTCTAATATCCATGTTTCAGGACATACACCAGAAATCATTCCTGATTCCTGTAAGTTAGAGCCAGTTGCTCCATCTAGGATGACATATTTTGATTGTACTAATTGTGTTAATTCCTTATTAGTCATACTACAATTCCTCACCTTTCCTTATTGTATTTGAATGTTATCCATTAAACTTACCCGGTTGAATGGTAGCATAAAATAATATCCATCTGTAAAATCTTTTAACTCGCCAATTAGTTCATTGGCAAGTTGGGCTCCTACAAGCTCAGCTTCCTCTTTTGACATATCTTTATGATAACGCATTACAATGGAATCGGGAACTGTAATACCAAAAAATTCGTTTTTGATAAAGTTCGCATTGCGAAAGCTAACAAAAGGCATAATTCCACATAATAGCTTTGTATCCACTCTCTTTTTGATCTGATACAGCCTCTCTATATCTTCCTTCGAATAGACTGGTTGACTCAAAAAATAGCTGGCCCCTCCATCTATCTTACACTTTATACGCTCAACTACTTTATCTAGGCTTCCTCTGGCATAGTTAAGAGCGCCTCCATAACAAAGTGGATCTTTGTTAAAATGTTCCTCATTCATCTCCTTTATATATTTCATAAGACGAATAGAGTTATAATCAAAAACGGAGGTTGTGTTAATCCTACTTTCTCCCGGCACAGGATCTCCTGTTACTACAAGAAGATTACGAATTCCATTAATATAGGCTCCTAACAAAGAAGAACGCATGGCTATCATGTTCTTATCTCTACAACATATATGAGGCATTACAGGCATTCCTGTTTCTTGATGTAGCTTGATACTCATAAGAATAGAATCTACCCGACTTCTTCCCATGGGGGAGTCAGCCATAGTAATAATATCACAGCTACCTGTCTCAAGCCTTCTAGTAAGTTCCACCAACTTCTCGTAATCAGCATCATAAGGAGGGTCCAGCTCCACAGCTACTACCTTCTTACCAGAGGAGAATAGCTTATAAAAATCATTTTCCTTAGGTTTAATCTGGTTCTGCCTTGCATTATTTTGATGCTCTCTAATACTAGTAATTAAGATGCCTTCTCCTATAAGCTTCTCCACCATTAAGGCAATATGTTTTGGTGTAGTTCCACAGCAACCGCCTAGTATGGATACTCCCATGCGGCTAATTTTTTGCATATTTTCAAAGAAGTATTGAGAATTCTCCCGAAATACCATTCGACTTTGTAACTGCTCTGGATATCCTGCATTAGGCATAATCGTAATATATTTGTTCTGTGGCAAGACAGTATTTTCTATCAGTGTTAGCATATGACCAGAACCTATACCACAATTAAATCCAAAGCTATCAAGCTCTTTCATCTCTTCTGCTTGTCGACATAACCGATTGGCTGAAATTCCAGACATAGTATAGCCATTTTTGTTTACACAGAAATTGGCCATGATAAATAAGTCGCTTTTCTCTCTAATATACGGTATTAGCTGTTGTATATAATAAAAATCCGCAAATGTCTCAAACAGTATTGCCTCTACCTGTTCTTCTAAAAAAATGTCCACAATAGCTTTATACTCCAATAATAGAGCCTCTTCCTCTACTCCATATTGATTTGGAATTGGACCAACGGAGCCTACAATAAACAAGGGTTGTTTCGCTTCTTTCCTTACCTCTTTGGCAAGGCGAACCCCTTGCCGTATGATCTGCTCCCTAACATTCTCTCCAATATGAAGTGAAAATACATTGGCTGCAAAAGTATTGGTACGAAGCATGGTGGCTCCTACTTCTATGTATTCTCGGTGAATTAACTTCACTAGCTCAGGCTCTTTTAGATTGGCTAATTCACTAATGGCATGCTGATCCACCTTTTTGCTTGCATAATATGTTCCCATAGCTCCATCTGCTATTATTCTGTTATGTACGATATGTTCCCTTAAGGTCATAATAATATCCTCTCTGAGACTTTTTAAAGTATGGGGTATATTACCCCATACTTATTATTTACTATTCATATGATCCTCTATTTTTGAAGACTTCTTCTTCGTATAATACAAAGTTATGCCTAAAACTGCAACTACAATTAGAAAAATAATTGCTATGATCCAGAAATAATATAGCTGATACGTTTGTTTAAAACACAGTTCTACTGTGAGGTTATGATCTGCTGTATCAGTACCTTTTATGATATAAATATCATTATTCTGAAGCTCACTTAACGCCTCTTTAGAATCAATATACTCCTGTTGCCCAACCTTACCCTCATATAATCCAGCAGCTTTCTCAATATTTACCTGATAATCATAGTGAATCTGGTCCATATTCCATTGATATCCCGTAAGCACTGGCAAATAATTAGATAAATCACGATTGTCATGAAATCCATAACGAACATATTTTAGATTTTGTCTTGATAGCTTCTCAAAACCATAACTCTGGTTTAGGTCTTGGTCCATTGTTTGAAAGGACACAAAAACAAGTCGAATAATATCCCCTTCATCAAAAAATGTAATCTTATCGCTTATGTGTGGAAAATACTGTTCCAACTGCTCCCTGGTGATATTACAATTATTTTTAAGATAAGATACTTCTATGGAGCGTTTACAGCTTAAATCACTACTAATATCATAGGTGATTTCAATGTTTTTTAGATCTACCATATGATTGGAGCTACTCTCCATGGCATAGCCATAGTCCTTACTAATATACGTACCATATTGATATTGACCTGGAACCTCCACTGCTTGTCCAGCCTGGGTAAACTTAGTGTCTTCATTAACCTCTGGAAGCTTTACATATACATACACATTAGAGTCAGTCATGGAAAAGGTATCCAAAAACTCCGTTAAGAAATAATTTTCCTTTAACACATATTTTTTTTGAAACGGGTTATCCACAAACTCATAGGAAAGAGAAGTATCCTTATTTCTTAAATCAGCACTTTTTAGAAAATCTAATATCTCTTCCTGCCTGTTCAAATCATAGGTGATTTTACTATTGGCTGTATCTATAGAAACCTTCATAGAATAACCTTCAAGGATTGTTCTAGCTGCCTCTAAATCTATTCTATCTAGACTTCCGTTTTCAAACAACAACTCGATTCTTTTGCTTTGCTTCTCAAAAGAAAAATCCGAATATATACTAGCTTTTATTAATTTTGGTGAGGTTTCCACATAAAAGCTAGGATTACCAGTTCCACTATACACTAGCTGATCTTCAAAATACATCTCATTTCTCGTTACCTCATATAAGGTAAAATAACTAGCAAAGGCAGAATACTTACTATTCTTAAAGGCATCCACTGCCCAGGAAATAAGCTCATAGCTACAGTCCTCCTCAGAGAACTCCACATTACTTTGAAATGCGTTCTCATTGGTCTGCCAGGTAGCATTATGACTTCTCCCCGTTATGCTAGAGATCTTTTGGTTATACTCTTCGATATTACCAAATTGTATAGAAAATTGATATTTCGCATCTCCATTTTCAAGATTCGTTCGACTGATGGTAATTCCATCTGGAGCTGCTTGTTTTAGTAAAATATCTAGCTCCTCAAATCCATTTGGCAAATTCTTTGCATCACTAGCACTAATAACTGCTGATATAGAACGAGTACCACCGCCTTCAGAATTAAAATTAGTCTTGGAGGTAACAGAAGCACCGCAGCCAGATAACATCAACATAGACATAAGCACTATAAAGCAAAATATTAACCTTTTCATCCAGTATCACTCCTTTGACAGTGTGCCCTTATTCTATCATATGTAGACAAAAAATAGCAACCTAAGTATCAACCTGTCCTTATTATTATTGACATATACTACCAAATTATTCTTACTATCTTTCTCGTTATAATATGAAAAATATGCCACAAACATGGGTACTGAACTAATGGGAAGAACATATTTGTTCGATACTATGATAGACAGAGAAGTTAAAAATTGTTGATTTTACTCCAGTTGTACTACAGGAGGTGAAAAATAATATGGAATTTATTTATGAAGAAAATAGAATCTACTTAAAGGATGAACATCAAAAACTTATTGCAGAGGTTACCTTCCCTTATGTGAAGGACACCACAGTAGAAATCAACCATACGTTTGTAGATGAAAGTCTAAGAGGGCAAGGAATTGCTAGTAAATTATTAGAAGCAGTTACTAAAGAGTTAACTAGGCGTAACCTAAAAGCCATTCCTACCTGCTCCTTTGCCGTAAGTTGGTTTAAAAAGCACCCAGAATCAAAAGAATTGTTAGAACCGTAAGCACCGCAAAAGCGATACTTAAGTCAAAACATAAGTATCGCTTTTCCTTTTATAAAAGACAATGATGATTAATTTCCCAAATTAGGCGTCGGCATATTAGAGATATATGCACTGTCAATGGCTGGCACATAATAATATCCGTAGCTATTCAATCCATCGTCACCTTTCTCCTTTGGTAATTCAACATAGAAGCGATAGTATGGAATATAGTATTCCTCTTCCCATCCTATGCCATAGACAAGTTCCACCTTATTAATATTATCCTTTTCAGGCATTTCATCACAAACAGATGTAATATACTTACCTGCAAGCAAAAGTTCTTGTGCTTTACTTACAGTAAGCACTGGATAGTCCCCCATTTTTTGGGACAAGTCTGTCATAACAACTCTAACCATAGATAGTCTACCGCTCTCATCACAATAAAACATCACTTTATTATAACTATAATTGACAATCTGCTCCACCTCATTGTCAGATCCCTTAAAAAATTCAATTTGATAACTTTGCTTAAGGTCAATATTGTAATCTCCACCGTCAATATTTACCTGTGGGTCTTCCATTCCAATTAGCTCCTTGTACTCCTCTTTTAGATACTTAGAAACTGAAACATAATCTTCATATGGTGCATAATGAGTGTAGTTATATTGGTCTGGAAGTGTAACCGCAGGTTCAAAGCTTATGGTTACTGTCATCTCCATGTCAACTTCCATCATGACCCCATTCGTCTTAGCCATAAGTCTTGTTGGCTTAAAGTAAGCCTCAGGAACGGTATCTCCTGTTATTTTAAACTTTTCTATAATTTGCTGTCTTGTTGCTTCGTCAGGTGAATCATCGGTAATTGTGAGGTTATCTGTGTCTAGTCCAAGCCTCTTTGCAACCTCTAATAAGCGCTCTCTCATCTTGTCAAAATCTGCTCCTAGCACTTCGTAGGTACCGTTATGGACATAGGTTAGCGGGTTTTTATAGACAGGCAGGGTTGTAAGCTCCGTATTTTCATTCCATGGATTACCACTAACAAATTCTGAAGCATCATAGGCACTTACATTACCAAGTCCCATGTCTGCTTTTATTTGCTCTGGAACCGTGATTTTAACAAGAGGCCCTGTCTGAATTACAGACTTTTCTTGTGGTATAAACTGTAGCCCAAAAAGAACTGCAGCGGCAAGACAGGCTGCTATACCGCCCCATCTAAGCCAGCCACCCTTTTTCTTAGTCTTTGTATCATTGACTGCATTAGAGATCAGCTCATCCTCGATATCTCCAATCGCGTCTAGTAGTCTTTCATTTTTCATAGCATAATACCCTCCTTTTCAAGGTGCTCCTTCAACTCTCTTCTCATACGGAAAAGCAAGGAGGCAAGATTGCTCTCAGTCATACTATACACCTTTGCAATATCTCGGATGGAACTTAAGTACCAGTAGCGTCTAATGAAGATATTCCGTTTTTTCTCTGGTTGGGCATAAAGAAAATTCTCAATAGCACTGATTAGAATCATATCTTCTACTACCTGCTCCACATTACTTGTGGATGGTATACAATCCTCCAATTCAGACAGTACCAATTCTGTTTGTCCAAATCCTCGTTTCTCGGTATTGTACTTCTTAAAACGATTTATTGATAGATTACGAGTAATCTTTCCCAAGTATGTAGATAGGCGATTGGGACTATGAGGAGGCAGAGAGTTCCAGGCACCTAAATAAGTGTCATTGACACACTCTTCCACATCCTCATGATTATGCAGAATATTATAGGCAATTGTTTTACAGTATTTTCCGTATTTTTTTGCAGTTGCATTAATGGCAGTTTCTGAACGTTGCCAGTATAAATCAATTATTTCTTTATCTTCCATTTCTTCCTCCTTCCTTATTCACGTAAAGGCCTTTCAATTATATACACAATAAAAATCTCCGTTCATTGCATAAATTATTATTTTAAGAAAATTATATCGTTAAATAATATTTTTTCCTATCAATCTTTATGGGAAACTAAAAAAGGCATGGTCCGAAGACCATGCCGTATATAAAAATAAGATGTAATTAATAGGTTAATCCGTAACCTACTTTAAACATAGAATTAGAAGTCTTAATCTGATCTACTGATTCATACCAAGGCATTGGAAGCTTTCCTTTAAAATCACTTTCTCCTGCTAGCACATGAGCAACTCCCTGTGCCTCACTACCTGGCAGATAACACATTACTGCTGCATCCCAATTATTCAAATAATCACTAATCATTACGTTTCTACCTGCTACAATTAAAGCCACGGTAGGAATATTATTTTTGTCACGAAGTTCTTTTGCTTCCTCAATCGCTGATTTATTATCAGGCAGACCATGCTTACCAATAAGAGATAGATCCTCTGTGTCTCCCTCCCACTCAGCATAAGAATCTTCACCTACGCATAGGATGGTTACATCCGCATCTTTAGCTTCCTCTTTGTCTGTAATAATAGTTAATCCATATTTTTCTGCGATGTCTTTAAATCCCTGTATGATAGTCGTGCAACCTTCTACCTCGTTACTACCTGCCCAATCACGTGTCCATCCACCACACTGTGCTTTTACATTATCAAGCGCTGGACCAGTGAGATACACCTTCATATTCTTCTTTAGTGGTAGAGTTTTATTATCATTCTTTAACAAAACAAGACTTTCCTCAACAAGCTGCTCTGCTAGCTTACGATATTCATCAGAACCCACTTCAGACTGTACTGTTTTCATTTCCTCCATTAATGGATCTTTAAAAATACCAGCGTCTAGTTTTACCTGAATAATACGAGTTACTGCATCTGTTACTCTTTCCTCACTAATCTTGCCATCCTTTACACCCTGAACAATATATTCTCTACAGTCTTCATAAGATTCTGGCTCCATAAGCATATCTATCCCTGCATTGATAGAAGTAATTACCTGCTCTTCAAGAGAATCTCCTGTAATATGGTGAATGGATTCCCAGTCAGAAACTATCATACCCTTAAATCCCATTTCATTTTTAAGTTTTCCTATGTATTCTGCATTCTCATGCATCTTTACCCCATTTAAGCTACTATGAGAAATCATTACCGTCTGTACCCCTTTATCAATCAAGTTTTGATAGACAGATAATAAATCGTTAATTTCTTCATCAGATAGTTCTGCATTACCACGGTCTATGAGGAAATCATCTTCTCCACTTCCATATGTAATATTACCATCGGCAAAGAAATGCTTTCCACATACCACTAATCCAGAATCTACCATCCCCTTAGCGTAAGCACCAGAAAGGCTTTTCACCAAGGATACTTCAGAGGAATAGCTTTCATAGGTTCTTCCCCATCTTGGCTCTGTAGCAACTGCTACACATGGAGAGAAGTTCCAAAGCATACCGCAAAGCCTTGCTTCATCCGCAACTGCTTGTCCCATCTTATAAGTCAGTTCCTCATTATTTGCTGCACCAATCCCTATATTGTGAGGGAAAATGACAGCTTCTCTACAATAGTTCACCCCATGCACATCATCCTGTCCATAAATAAAAGGTATTCCAGATTCAGATTTTAAGGTTGCCTCTTGTAAAGATCTAATATACTCCATCCACTCATTGTTATTGAAGTTATTTGCTTTGGATAGGATAGATCCATAGGCATATTCTTCCATAGAGCTTTCATTTACAAAATAACATGCTGGTTGAACCATTTGAGCAGCCAATTCGTCTAAAGTAAGTAAAGAAGTAATCTCCTCAGCCGTCATACTAGATAAATCCATATTAGATTTATCTACCGTTTCTCTTTCTAATATACTTTTTACTACAACATCAGATGTTGACGTGGCATCAGGTGAAGACACTGGACTTTTTGTAGTAGGCGCCTTTGACTGTGTATTATTTGTATTATTATCTCCTGACTGACAACCAGTAAGAATCATACATATCACTAAAATACTCGCCACTGCTCTTTTAAGATAAGTGAACCTCTTTTTCATTTTTACTCCTCCTAGCATAGATTTATATCTTATATTCTAGCTATTAGTAAGGTAATGTAAAGCTAACTTGGATAGTTTTTACAATTTATTTACAAGTTAAAAGTATAAAAAGAACTGCCACTACCTATGTGACAGTTCTTTCATTTAAATTAAACTGCAAAATCTACGTGCTGAATTGTCCCTACCGTACCATTACTATCTCTTAAGAACACTCCCGTACTCCTAATTACAGCATTTGTATTATTCGTTTCCATCTGATTCAATGAAAATTCTGTTGAAGCACTTCCAAGGTATATCGCACCAATGTCTGCCTTACTAAGTGACATTAGATGGTCCTCTCCATTTTCATCCTTAGTCCAAATGACTAAATCCTTAAAAATGTTATCTGCTTCATCTATCCATCCATTGCCATCTTTATCGTACTGAGACAAATCCTTAAAGCCATCCCCTGATTTTGTTCCAAATAGCTCGCTTCCGTCATTAATCAAGCCATCACCATTCTTATCAAGAGCAAGGAAACCACTACCTCCTGTAACAAAAGACATTTCTTCCATCTCTCCATCAGAGTTTAAATCAAACAAAAACTTTTGATCTGTTACCTTAGCAACACTAGTATCTAGATTGACTACCAAAGGATCGGTAAACACGTAATCCTCCACTGCTAAAGACTCATATTTTTGGCAAAAGGATCGGGACATCTCTACTGTGACTCCAAACTCAATCTTTCGTCCGTCTTTCGTGGTAACTAACCCATTGGCCTGGTATGCCGTTTGCTCCACTTCATCCTGAAAGCCTGATACCGCAGTAATCCTTTTCCAGACAGTAGTATTACTCAAATCAGCCTTAAGAACCTTCCCTATAGAAAGCTGTCTACTTGACATTGAGAATTCTTTACTTGAAGCCTTAGAAAGCTCTTCTTTTAAGCTAGTTAAATCTCTGCCCCTTCTTCTCATAAAGGACGTAAGTAGCTTCTCAATGAGCTGCATTTTCAACTCCTCTAGAGAAGTGAGGGACATTTCTGGTTCCTTTATCTCATTGGGCCCACCAACCAACATTTGGGAATAAACTTCTTGCTGATTTTCTTTATTTCGTTTCTCTTCTTCCTTTGCTAACTCCTCTTTATAGCTTTCTAATTGCTCTACAGCTGACTTCCCCTCGTCCGATAATGTAAATACTGCTGCATCTGATGAGCTCATGATGGCTTCTTGCCGCCTCGTATAAGTAACCTTAGAATAGCTCCTTGAAGAGGCCATAGAAATATGGCTTGAATTGATATACATACTGGCACCCCCCTAACTACTTTCACTTGTATCTACGGGGTATATCGACATAATAAAATGCATTCATTAGTTTTTGGACGGTATTACGGTATTTCCTAGGCTAGACTTTCTTTCCTCAGGTGTCTTTTTCTGTTCATAGGACATAAGTGCACTAGCTACCGTACCCTCTACCTCCTCCTTAAGTTCCCTAGCAGAGAGTAATGAAGCTCCATTACCCCGAATGATTACCTGCTCTAGACCATCAGAGGTAGCAACTGTGATGGAATAGTTACTAATTTTCTCGTGAACAAATTTTTCAATATACTGATCTGCAGTCTCTGCTTCCTTGGTAAAAACTACATGGATGTTGTGATAATCAAAATACTCTGTCTGATGGCCTTGAATTCGGTAAGCATCAAATACAACAATTAGGTTACATTTCTTAATCCCCTGATAATTACACAGGGTATCCATCAACTTCCCACGAGCGCCTTCAATATTCTCTTCGGCAAGCTCCTTTAAATCCTCCCACGCAAAGATGATATTGTATCCGTCCACTAGTAGGTATTCTTCTTTCCTTTCCTTAGGTCGTGCAGTTATTGTTCTAGGCCCAGAATAGACTTGTTGATCACTAGTCGTTTTTTTCCAATTGGACTTACTTCCTTTGTTGGCATGATAGGTTCTCTCTAAAATGCGGTCAATCTCCTCTGTCCCTATCCATAGCTCCTCCATGGACTGATTGCTCTCATTGGTAGCTTTGGTTTCCTTCTCCTCTACCTTTGGCTTTAGATAGCTTTCTACATGCATATAGTTTATTACTTCATTCCACTCCACATAAAATCCTGAACCATGGGCACAGAATACAGACCCTGTTGGATTATGCACATCACGTTCTGAGTCATATCCAATGGCCTCTATCACTTCTTCTGGATTATGGCAAGGCTCATATCCCAAAAGATCGCAAAACATTCTTCCCTGCCCCTTGGTATAAGCCATAAGCTCCTGCTGATAATTCTTCATTGTAGCTACTGGCCCTTTTCCTGTAAGAGTCGCCCATCCATTTTCTGATTTCGTCAGCTCACAGCTACCACTCATCTTCTCTATGTCAGTCATGGCTCGTCCCACCATAGATTCATTAAGCTCTATTGTAAACTTATAATAAGGCTCAAGTAAGATCGACTGCGCCTGTTTTAATCCATTTCGCACAGCACGATAAGTAGCTTGTCTAAAATCCCCACCTTCTGTATGCTTTGCATGGGCACGTCCACCTACCAGAGTAATTCTCATATCAGTAATGACTGAGCCTGTTAGTACGCCACGGTGCTCTTTCTCCCCTAGATGAGTTAGTATGAGTCGCTGCCAATTTTTATCTAGCACATCCTCACTTAATCCAAGGTCAAACTGAAGTCCACTTCCGCAAGGCAGAGGTTCCAGTAGCAAATGTACCTCTGCATAATGACGAAGAGGTTCAAAGTGACCTACCCCCTCTACCACATTGGAAATGGTTTCCTTATAGACAATACTGCCCTGGCCAAATGTAACCTTAACACCGAAACGTTCCTCTATCAGACTTTGTAATACCTCAATCTGTACCTCTCCCATAATTTGGGCTTGAATTTCCTTCAGCTCCTCCTCCCAGAGAATATGTAGCTCTGGATTCTCCTCCTCTAAAAGACGAAGTTTTGGAAGCATCTGTCTTGGATCTATACCCTCTGGAAGAACAATCTCATAGGATAACACAGGCTCTAGTATAGAACTAGTTGACAGCTCCACTTCCCCAAGCCCTTGTCCTGGATAGGTGTAATTCAGTCCTGTTACTGCACAAATGTTACCGGCATCTACTTCATTAACAGAGGTAAACTTCTCCCCAGAATAGATTCTTATCTGAGTCACCTTTTCCTCCCACAGCCCTTCCTCCATATGGTCGGAGCTTTTATGTTCCCCTGTTAACGTATCTCTTACCTTAAGACTTCCTCCTGTGATTTTCATATAGGTAAGGCGATTTCCTGCCTCATCTCTAGCAATTTTAAATACCTTAGCTCCAAATACCTCTCCATGTGCTGGCGGTAGGGTATAAACATCCATTCCATGAATAAGCTCTTTGATCCCTTGTAACTTTAGGGCAGACCCAAAAAAGCATGGAAATACTTTTCTATCCGCAACCCCCTTTACAATGTGTAAGCAATCGATGGTTCCTTTCTCTAGAAATTCCTCCATGAGACTTTCCCTACACATGGCCAACTGGTCAAAGAACTCCTCTGTTCTAGTGTTTGTAAAGTCCACACATCCATATTCCAGTTGGCTCTTAAGCTGATCCATGAGAATTTCCTTCTCTGTGCCAGGCTGGTCCATTTTATTAACAAATAGAAATACTGGTATGTTATAGCGCTGTAACAGGTTCCATAAGGTTTTCGTGTGGCCTTGTATCCCGTCTGCCCCACTGACTACCAAAATGGCATAGTCTAATACCTGTAGAGTTCGTTCCATCTCTGCGGAAAAATCCACATGCCCAGGCGTATCTAAGAGGATGTATTCGGTGTCCTCGGTCTGAAACACCGCTTGCTTTGAGAAAATCGTAATGCCCCTAGCCCTCTCTAACTCATAGTTATCTAAATATGCATCTTTATTATCTACCCGACCCATGCTTCGAATCTTCCCACTGACATATAGCAATGCCTCGGATAAAGTGGTCTTTCCTGCATCTACATGAGCCAGAATTCCAATCGTTATTCTCTTCATATACGTTCCTTTAGTTTTATTTATTTCTTATCCATGAGTATAAAGAAAGTAATGAAAAAAGGCAATTATTTTATGATAATTGCCTTTTTCGTACTTGTCAGACTCTATTTTTTAATCATTCTTAAGATATAATCCTCTACCTGATCTAAGGTAGTACTATTCTTTAACTCAGGGTACGTATATTTATCAAATACTAATCCCTCTGATGTCTGAAGAAATGCAAAACGTACTCCGTCACTAAACCCACATTCAGCCAGTTCTTTGTAATGTAAGGTTACTCCATTCACCTGTGCAATCGTGTTATTATCATACACCATAGGCATGAAGATTCCCGTCATTCCCTCTCGTATAGCTGAGATTGTCTCTGTATCCTCTGTCCAAACATTAGTATTGATTTGGCATGGTAATAAGACAGTGATGGTCTCCCCAGGTTTATCATTACCCCGATACACTTTTTCAACTTGAATTTGTGCCAAAGCCCTATACTCCTTAGAACCATTAAAATCAATTTCAATGTTTCTTATGGACATTACTGTTCCTTTAAAGATTTTTGTATTCATCTCTTGGAATATTTCCTCTAGAGATAGCTGTTGTAAATCAGCAGTACTACTCATTGCTGTCTTATCAACATATCTTACCTTTACACCACCAGTTAGGTTTGTAAAGCTTTTTTCTTCACTATTCAAGCCTGGTTCATAAAGCTTACTTAGGCCAAAGATACCTATCCCTATTAAAAGCGCAAGACAGGCAGCTAAAGTACCTATTTTCATGTACTTTCCCTTCAGACTCTTTTTCTTATTGATGAGGTCTGCTTCCTCTATCAAATCCTCGTCTAAAAGCCCAATTTCCTTGTAAAAATCCTCTTTCCTCATACTCTAACTCCTTCCTGCTGAAGGTGAAGCCTTAACCCATTTCGAATGCGAAATAGCATGGACTTTACTTTGCTCTCACTAATTCCAAATTGGGAAGAGAGGCTAGATATAGAATCTGAATAAAAGTAACGGCGTATAAACACTTGACGTTTGGTCTTTTCCAAGGTTCTTAAATAGTCACTAATAAGCTTTGCTACCTCCCCAGCTTTAAAATCAGAGTTAAAGGTTGGCTCTACCGGAATACATTCTTCTATCTCTGATAATACCAAATCAAAGTGACGATTTCTCTTCTTTGCAACATTATAGTCATATCTGTCAAAAGAGATATTACGTACTATCCGACCAACAAATGCTTTAAAGTGAAGTGGTCTCTTCGGTGGTACCACGTTCCAAAGAGCATTATAGGTGTCATTTTCACATTCTTTTACATCTTCATAATCATTTAGAATATTATAGGCAATGGTTTGACAGTAATGCCCGTACTTCTTGGAGGTTTCATCAATAGCACTCTCATCCCTCTGCCAATATAAATCCAAGATTTTCTCATCCTCCACTGGCTTCGCTCCTTTCCCATTTATTATGGTCTTCACTAATAAAGTAGGAATATAAGGTCTAAGGTTTCACAAACTTAAAACATTTTCTGAATTCTTTTCTTTAACTCTAGAATCTTATCCTCTATGAGCCTTGCAGTCTTTATAAATTCCTCATCCGACTTCCCACTTGGGTCCTCAAGTCCCCAGTCCTCTCTATGTTTACAGGGAAGGGCAGGACAATTGACATTACACCCCATGGTAATTACAACGTCTACTTCTGGAATCTCCGTTAATAGCTTACTTCTCTGACTTTCATTCATATCAATGTCATAGTACTCTTTTATAATACGAACAGCATCCTGATTGATCTCAGGCTTTGTCTCTGTCCCTGCAGAATAGCTAAGAAAGACATCAGAGGCCAATAACTTCCCTAATGCTTCTGCCATCTGGGAACGGCAGGAGTTATGGACACAGACAAATGCAACTTTTATTTTATTCATAGTTCTTCTCCTTTTGTAGAATCTCATTCTTAAACCAACCCTTAGTATGATTCGCTATTTTTACTAATATCAGCATTACTGGTACCTCTACTAACACCCCTACAATAGTTGCAAGGGCTACTGGTGACGTTGGCCCAAATACAGCTATCGCAACTGCAACCGCTAGCTCAAAGAAGTTGGAGGCACCTATCATGCCTGCTGGCGCTGCTACTGAATGAGGTAGTTTTAATAACCTAGATGCAAGGTAAGCAATGAAGAAAATGAGAAAGGTTTGTATGGTTAATGGTATTGCAATCAATAAAATATGTACTGGATTGTTCAGGATAACATCCCCTTGGAATGAAAAGATTATAATAAGGGTCAGTAATAGCCCAAATATTGTTGTGTTATTAAACTTCGGTATAAAGGTCTCTGTAAAGTACTCCTCACCCTTTTTCTTTACAACAAGCGTTCTAGTAATAATTCCTCCTGCTAGTGGAATGACCACAAACAATACTACAGAAAGAAATAAAGTATCCCATGGAACTGCTACATCTGACACGCCTAGCAAAAACTTAACGATAGGAACAAAGGCAACTAGAATAATCAGATCATTGGTTGCTACCTGCACTAAGGTATATGCTGCATTTCCCCTTGTCAAGTAACTCCACACAAATACCATGGCAGTACAAGGTGCTGCTCCAAGTAAAACTGCTCCTGCCAAATAATCCTTTGCAAATTGTTCTGTAAGTACCCCGCCAAAAACCACATTGAAGAAGAAATATGCAATGCCAAACATGGTAAATGGTTTAATGAGCCAATTGGTTATCCAGGTCACAAATAGCCCCTTTGGATTTTTCCCTACGTACTTAATACTTTTAAAATCAACTTTCATCATCATTGGGTAAATCATAAGCCAAATTAAGATAGCAATTGGAATGGATACATTGGCGTACTCAAACCTTCCAAGAAATTCTGGAATAGCAGGAAGAAACCTACCAATTAAAACTCCAACAAGCATACAAAGTACTACCCAAATAGTTAAAAACTTCTCAAAAAAACCTATTCCCTGAACATTCTTTTCTTTCATCAAAATCCTCCTATTACATCATTCATTCTGTTTACACTCATCACAAATACAATCACTGGTAGAAGTAACAATGCCCATTAAGAAATACATCATTTGATTGACCCTTTCTAGATTCAATCCATAATAGGTCCAATTCCCCTCTTTACGGCTGCTTACTAAACCAGATTCCATAAGTATCTTCATATGGTGAGATAACGTAGGTTGTGTAAATTCAAAATTCTCTAATAATGCACAAGCACATAGTTCTCCACATGATAAAATGTCCATGATTTTTAGTCGATTTGAATCTGCAATGGCTTTCATCACCTTAGAGTACTCCTCGTATTTATCCATCATCTTCTCCTCCCCTATATGTTTATTAATTCTACAATATAGATATTCATCTATATTGTCAATTAGTAATGTTAATTATATGGCCATAATTAATAATTATATATACACTTATCTATCTTTCTTTATTATATGCATAATAAAAGACCTGTCACAGTTTACAGGTCCTTTTATTACTTTTTAGTTCTCCTTAACATATTCAATTATATCCCCAGGCTGACAATCCAATGCCTTGCAAATCCCCTCTAAGGTAGATAGACGAATGGCTTTGGCTTTTCCATTTTTTAAAATGGATAGGTTTGCCATGGTTATATCAACTTTTTCTGATAACTCACCTAAGGACATTTTACGGTCTGCCATTACACGATCTAATCTAATAATAAGTGCCATAAACGCCTCCATTTTTCTTACTATGTTCTCCTACACAGTAAGACTATATTCGTCCTCCATCTCGCAACCATATTCAAAGATATAGGCTCCTACGTATAGAAGAAATCCGATTCCTATTGTAGTCAAGTGGAAGCAAAGATACAACCCTCCCTCTTGAGCAGAATAGATAATCGTATCTATTATGGTACTCCCAATTCCACTTATAAAACAAGCATAAGAAATCTTGGTAATATAATGAACTAGAACTGGTGAAAATAAAGGACTATAAAGTAATTTATCTGCAGCTAACTTAATCTGAAACATAATATACATACTAACTAATAGTTGAAATAGACCTATTATTAATCGGCTATTAACCAAAGCAAACACTCCAAAAACCAAAAAAAGTATAATATCCAAAACCAATGCTAATATAGCAAATAACTTGATTTTTTTAAGAAGCTTAACATAACTACTCTCTATCATACAATACTCCTCCTTTTAGTTAATGCCAGTTAAGGCATTGGAAAATATTCCAACCAAGTCAATGCTACCAATTTCTGCGTATACTGGAACCTTTCTTAACTCCTTAAAACTATAATAGTATCTATTATAATAAGGTGTCATATAAAACTGTACATATGCATCTAAATCATATTCTAGACTAATGAGGTTCTCGGCTTCTTTTATATTATTCTGGGATAAATACACATACTTTAGTGCCGGAAATTTCTCTGCTGTGATAAAAGAAACATCCTCTATTTTATTATCCATGCAACCTAAGAACATCAACTTCTTTAATCCTTTTACCGTAGATAAATCCCTTACACAGTTTCCACTTACATCTAGAAAAACAAGATTTAATAACTCCTGTAGTGGTGATAAATCCTCTATAGTATTACGATTAGAGCCCCAAATACTATGTACACTATAAGGAGATAAAGTAATATAATTTCCATCATCAGCCATGAAAGAATCAAAAAAATTGAATCCGATTCCTGCCTGATTCTGTTGAGTTACAAATACAGATTCTGTTCCTTCAAGGATGTCTTTTATGCATTTAGGGTTATAACCTCTTAATTCATTACTCTCACCAATGCCATACTCCATATCATTATAATAGTGTTTAAATATATTCTCATAAGAATAAGTTGGATCTCCCTGATAATATAATCCAGAAGAAGCCTCAAAGCTTTCTAGTTCTTTCATATTCCTTAATGCCGCAATAGATTTGACAAAGTTATTACCTATTGCTAAGGCCTTAAGGTTAGTGAGGCCTGCCAAAGCATCTATGCTTTCTATCCTATTAAAGGATAAGTCTAATGATTCTAAATTCTTTAAACTAGCAAGCGGTGATATATCTTTAATATAATTGTAAGATAAATCCAACTTATTTAAACCAGTGAGATCAGATAGAAAAGAGAGATCCTCTAATTCCAAATCATGTAAAGTCAATGAAGATAAATTACTCAATGATTTCAAATAACTATAGTTATTATTAGATTTATTATTTGAAATTGTCTTTATTCGCCCTTGGATAGTTAATTCCTTTAATTCTGTTAGATCGGCTAAGCTCTGTATCTCGTATAACTCATCATTTTCCTCAGCCTGCTCATAGGTTATGTCTAATTTTTGTAGTTTAGGCATGGAGTTAAACATCTTATCATATATCTCTTGTTTTCCTGGGTATAGAGATAAGGTAAGGCTCTCTAAATTCTTCATTCCTTCCTCATACTCAACATTCTTAAGTTCGTACGCTTTGACTCCTCTTATATCTAATACTTTTATATTCTTAAGACTATTAAATAAAATACCCATCATGAGACCCACATTTTCCTCACTCAAGGTTAACTCATTTATCACATTAAGTTATTCATATCCCTTTTCTTCTAAATTATTGAAATCACAGGACTTTATAGCAAGAGAGTGAAGGGATGTCCCCCCCAATGGGGCGAAATTATCTATCTTTACACATTCTAGATTAAGATGAGTAAGATTTTTAAATTGTTTTAGTGTCTCTAGGTCTAGGAAAAAGTAGATAGGCTTATAATCTTCCTCATATAGGTTATAAGTTAAATCCTGTCCTATAATAGACAAGGTTTTAAGGTTGGGAAACATAGATAAAGAGGTTAAATCCAATGGTATAATCTCCCCTACCATAGGTTTTATGATCCCCTCTATAATATCCGAACAATTGCTACTAAAGGCTCCATCTAAGATTATCTCACTAATAGTATTGGCCCTGCCAATTTCGTCAGGATTCTCCTTTAGAAAGTCCTCTATACAGACATTTCCTATTGTAAGACTTGTATCTTCCTCTTCTACAGTCATCACATCTGGTTGAATAAACACCTCATCATTATTTTTTAATTGCTCACTATTGTACTCTTCTTGATTTACAGAATCCTCTACCTCATGTGGATTAGGAAAAACAATATAGGATACGATCCGAATTATTATCATAGATACAATACCTGCAATGATTACAGGTAAGACAACCTGATTAAACTTACTTTTTTTCATATGCTCCCCCTATTAGACAGTGTATTCCTGTTCCCTCGCTATCTTGATTCCATATAACAATAGCCTTGAAAATAAAACCATAATACATCCTATGGCCCAAATTGAAAAGTTTAGTGGAATGTTAATTCTTCTATTAAAGATAAGATCCAATGGTATGTACAAGAAGTCCTTTAAAATTAATAAATATCCGATATTTCTTAAATAACGGGCATTCTCTTCCACAAAAATAAGCTTTTCCTTAAAATTAATGAATAAAGATAGTAGATACCCCAATATAAGTTCATTAAAAGTCATATAGTACAGAAAATATACCTGAGGATTCTCCACCTGGACCCCTAACAGCTTACGCAATATGAAGGGGTTTATGGTAACTACTACTGGAATAGCTACTGCCATTACAATCATGGCAATCCGAAGAAACCATACACAAAGCGATACTAAATTATTATAACGTTTACTTTTCAAATGTAAAAATCTCCTCTCATCAGGTTATTTTTGTATTTATATGGGTATTATATCATTACTAGTTTTGTTTAACAATATATATTTATCGTAATTCAATAAATATATAGACTCTGTTTATGAAAACACTCTACTGTGCTTCATAAACAGAGTCCATTACTACATCCCATATTTCTCTACAAGGATTCCTAGAGATGCCTTACCACTATAAACCTTATTCTTCTCATCTCGATCAAAAAATGATACATTAATACAATAATATCGTCCTGTCATCTTTGACATGTCTTCTACAGGAATACACTGTTTCCCATTATAAAGATAATAACCTAACCGATGCATTCCATCACCTTCTACCGGTATATCCTCAATATTATTATAATTATAGGTCTGTTGTCGTTCCTCGTTAGAGAACTCTCCTTCATATGTATTGGAAGGCTTCAAGGGGTATTCTATGATAACATAGTCGGCATTATAGTTTATAATACGATCAATATCCATTGCCTTTATTGCGCCATATAACTGTCCCCAAGTTAGGTACTTATGATCTTCTATGGTATCCTCTTTATCCACACGAAGAGTGCCACTATTAGCATATTCCTCATAGTCTAAATAGACACTTTCCTCTCCTGTGTATAATTGGCCTCTAAGTACCATCTCTGGTTTATCTTTGGGAACTCTCACCTGAAACTTATCAACCCTTGCCTCTTCTGGTCTAGAGAGTTGATTTTGCAAAGCATTGTTCACTTCCTCTAACCGTCCAGATAAATTCTCACTTTGAAAGCTAAGTTTTGTCTCATGGCTAAAATTAAATATATGTTCTACAGTCCATACCCCCACTATCATTAGGCTTAAAACAAAAAAGAAAAGTGACCCCAGCCTAATTCTCTTATTCATGTTAGTTCTCCCCCTTCTATTTCACATACTACGAAATAAATACTTATGCTGTGCTATAACTTTCAATAATATATAATAACAGTTTTTCCCTTTTATTGCATTATATAATAAAAGAAAAGTCTTTTGCTAAGTTCTGATAACTTAACAAAAGACTTTTTGTAAATTATTTCTTTGAGACAGCCCACTTTTTATTTTTTCTTTTCCACACCAATGGCGAAAATAAAATCATCATAGGAATTAGTTCTAATCTACCCGCTAACATATTAAACATAAAAACACATTTTGAGAAGGCGGAAAAGCCTCCAAAATTAGACACTGGTCCCACCCCATCAAGTCCAGGTCCTACATTATTTAAGGTTGTTGCCACAGAGGTAAATGTGGTTTCAAAACTAAAATTCTCTATAGCAATTAAAAGGATGGAACCAATAAATATGATAAGATAGAGAATCATATACATGCTTACAGAATGAGCAACTCCTTTTTCTACCTTCTTTCCATCCATTCGAATGACATGAACACTCTTAGGATGAATAAAGGAGGAAATACCATTTTTCACATTTTTAAAAGCAATGAGAATACGAGAGACTTTGATTCCCCCACCGGTACTGCTGGCACATGCACCAACAAACATTAGTAACACTAAGATACATTTAGAAAAGGTTGGCCAAAGATTAAAATCCGTAGTCGCAAACCCTGTTGTGGTAATGATACTTGCTACCTGAAAAAATGCCTGTTGTATGGAATGTCCTAAGGAAGAGAATGAACCTCTCACATTAATGCCAATCAATAAGGTAGCAACTAGGATAATTGCCAAATACGTACGCACCTCTTCATTTTTGAATATCATTTTAGGTTTACGTACCAAGATCAAAAAATAAACCGTAAAATTCACTCCAAACAGTACCATAAAGATAGCTGTTACATTTTGAATATACACGCTGTATTCTGCGATACTGGAATTGCGGACTGCATAGCCACCCGTACCAGCGGTACCAAGAGAGATTGTAATGGACTCGAAGGCATCCATTCCACCAAACAACAATAACACGATTTGAAGTATTGTTAAAAACGTATAGATGCCGTATAGAATCAACGCTGTACGTCTTACCCTTGGCACCAGCTTATCCACACTCGGTCCCGGACTCTCTGCTCGCATAAGATGCATATTGTTACCCCCAGCAAGAGGAATGATGCAAAGTACAAACACTAGAATCCCCATTCCACCAATCCAGTGGGTAAAGCTTCTCCAAAACAGCATACAGTTCGATAACGCTTCCACATCGGAAAGTATAGTTGCTCCTGTTGTGGTATATCCAGAAATAGTCTCAAATAATGCATCAAACACATCCGGAATCTCTCCACTAATAATAAATGGTAGTGCCCCAGAGAGACTTAATACAATCCAACCTAAGGCTACACAGGCAAATCCATCTTTAGCATAAAAGAATCTCTCTTTTGGTTTTTTTAAAGTAAGTAATCCTCCGACCATAAGGCAAATTCCAGAAGAAATCAGACATGCCGCACCACTTTCTTCTTTATAGATTAGGGATACGATATAGGGAATTACTAAAAATACACTTTGAAAAATGCAGATCCACCCTAATATATAACCAATAAATCTTCTGTTCATAATTAGCTCCTTAGTATATCACTTAAATCATGCAACCCAATATCTGTGGTTACAACAATTACGTGATCCCCTTTTTCTATACAATCCTTGCCCCTTGGCGTTATAATCTCTCTATTGCGATTGATGGAGCATATAATTAGATTTGGCTTAAGGTTTAACTTTTCTATAGGAACACCTATTAATTTGGAGCCTTCATTTACATGAAACTCCAGAGCCTCAGCCTTATCTTTTTTTATCTTATACAAGGTCTCCACATTGCTTCCAATAGAGTTATTCATGGCACGAACATACTGCAGAATATATTGCATCGTAATATATTTTGGATAAATGATACTTCCAAGATTCAAACTACGTATTACCTCATCAAATGCAATACGATTTATCTTAGTAATAATCTTTCCATTGGTCTTACTTTGTGCATATAAGGAAAGCATTACATTTTCTTCATCTATCCCTGTTAAAGAGGCAAAGGATTCTACATCCATGATTCCTTCCTCTAATAATAGCTTTTGGTCGGTACCATCTCCATGAATAATCATTGCCTTTGGCAATAACTCAGTTAACTCTTCACATCGTTTTCTATTGTCTTCAATGATTTTTACATAGATACCGGATTTGGTAAGCTGATTGGCTAGGTAATAGGAAATATCTCCTCCACCAATTAGCATTGTGTTTTTTACAGAGTTGTGTAGCACTCCTATTTTCAAGAAGAACTCCATAGCCTTTTTATGAGAGGCAATGATAGATACAAGGTCATTTTCCTTAATGGTAACCTCTCCATTAGGTATAATAACCTCTTCTCCTCTCTCAACTACACATAGAAGGATGTCACACTTCAATTTGCTGTGGATCTCTTTTACCTTCATCTCATGAAGAACAGACCCCTCACCAACTCTAAAGCTTAATAGCTCAACCTTTCCTTTATGGAAAATGTTGATATCGATTGCCGATGGGAAACGAAGTAGACGTGCTATTTCACAAGCAGTCTCATACTCCGGATTAATTACCATAGACAATCCCAATTCCTCTTTAATAAATCCAATTTCCTTATAGTAGATTGGATTACGAACTCTTGCAATCGTCTTACAATCTCCTGCCTTTTTGGCAATCAAACAACATAATAAATTCAGTTCGTCTGAATCGGTAACTGCAATAAGTAAATGTGCATCCTCAATTCCAGCCTCTTTCTGAGTACTATAAATAGCGCCATTACCCACTACTCCTAATGCATCAAAACTATTAGTTATCTCTTCTACAACTCTACGATCGGTATCAACAACCGAAACATCATGCCCCTCTTGAATTAGCTGCTCAGCTAGCGTACGACCAACTTTCCCACAGCCAACGACAATAATATTCATGTTTTCCTCCAATTATGAACAATTTCAGTAACTAAGTATTATTTACTAATGACATATTATATACCTCTTTTCGACAGATTACAATAAATAGACGAGGCCAATCTTAAGGAATATTGACTCCTTCTTTTAAAACTACTTCTTTTTTGCATATTTTGTGTATTTATCTACAAATTCTGTCTTTGCATCAGTGTACCCATCACGGTTATATTCAAATTTTTTCCATAACACTAATTTCAAGCTTTCATATTCCTTTGCAATGGATGGATTTTCTATAAGATAATCTCTAAAATACACTTCATCATGATCACCATGATACCTAAGATGTATATGAAATACTTTTTTTGCAAACCCCTCTTCTGTATACCCTTTGTTCAAAGACATTCGATTCTCTGTCTCAGACATACAAATGTATCCCTTCTGTTCCAGGCATTCTTTTATTGCCTCCATATTACTGTCCTTCGTAAGCTCAACTAGAATATCAATAATTGGTTTTGCCCATATAGTAGGGATTGAAGTACTACCAATATGATGAATAGAGACTATTTCCTCAGGTGGAAGAATACTGGTTAGGTAATTCTTCTCTTCTATGTACCAATCCTTCCAACAGGACTGATGACTGGTTAACATGATGGGGAATAGCTTCCACAATTCCTCTAAGGATAACTCCCATAAGTGTTTACTCATACTAAACTCTCTTCCTATTATCCTATAATCCTATAATCTTATAATCCTAATATACCTGTAACTAAGCCTATTGTAAATCCAATTGCAAAACATATGATAAACCCTTTACTAACATCTCTAATCCTATCTTTTCTACTTGTTCTAACAGCTCCAGTCTCCCACTCTACTATATTCTCTTTATTACAGCGATAGATTATGGTTCCATTCTCTACTGCACATACCACCTCAAGACCTAATTTTCTTGCCTCATCCATACTCATCTCCTGCCAATGAGTACCTAACTGCTCCCAATCCTTATGATCGTTTCTATACTTCTTGCCAAGTTTTTTCATTCGACGCACAAGAGCTCTTTTGGTATCTGCATAATATGTATATTGTGCCTTTGCTTCTTCAAACATATATGTTTTATTATCACATTCAACTAAACGTAACCCATCCTGATCCTTCTTTTGGATCTATATTATAAAAGTGGACACGATTAGTAACCATATATTACAATTAAATAGACACAAAAAGGAGGTATCCACTTATGCCCACAAACAAACGCGGAACACGTTACGACGAAGAATTCAAAA
>JAEZQN010000381.1 GCA_023441145.1 Bacillota bacterium | reverse complement strand
TCCAGTAAAGGGGGTACATATCAAAATAAGATCTAATGAAAGGGGCTTATTTTATGTCTGGAAAGATAATATATTCGAATGACTTTAACCTTAAGATGGTAAAAAATATTTGGAAGAAAAATATTCTTATCATGATATTGCAAATGACTTTTTTGTAACAAGTGCGATGTTATTAAATGGGTAGCTGCATATAGAGAACATGGCGTTTCAGGTTTGTGTACTACCCATGGAACTTATCATGGTGATTTTAAAAACTGTTGTAGAATATATGAAAGATACAGGCTCTTCGCTTCGTCAAACAGCAGCCCATTTTAATATTCCATCTTCCTCTACTGTTGGGAAATGGGAACGGATATATCATGAACAAGGCAAAGAAGCTCTGTATATAAATAGCAGAGGAAGACCTAAAGGTATGAAAAATAATTCTAATAATACTACAAAAAAGAAAAATGTTGGGGATAGTGAAGATTTATTGGCTGAGGTTCAAAGACTTCGCTGGAGAATGAATACCTAAAAAATTAAATGCCTTAGTTCAAGAACGGGAAAGATCAGAGAAACCGACAAAGTAGCTGTCATATCTGAATTAAGGCATAAGTATAAACTCGCAGCATTGCTGAAAATTGCTGATATACCACATAGTACCTACTACTACTATGTCAAGCTATTAAGTAAACCTGACAAGTATAAGTCAACAAAAGAAGAGATTACTTCTATTTACCATGAAAATCAAGGTAGATATGGTTATCGAAGAATAACCATGGAATTGCATAATCGTGGATATCGGATAAATCATAAGACTGTACAAAGATTGATGAGTATACTTCAACTCAAGTGTATGGTTAGAATTAGGAAATATCGTTCCTATAAAGGTGAGATTGGGAAAATCACTCCTAATATATTTAAGCGTGATTTTAAAGCATCTTCACCAAATCAGAAATGGACTACAGATATCACTGAATTCGCTTTGTTTGGTAGAAAACTGTATCTATCTCCAATACTTGATATGTATAATGGCGAGATTATTAGTTATAACCTGAGTGAGCGTCCAGTACTAGGCCAGGTGATGGATATGTTGGATAAAGCATTTAATAAAATACCTGATAATACGAACCTTATATTTCATTCAGATCAAGGTTGGCAATATCAGCATAAACAGTATCAAAAACGCTTAAAAGATAAAGGTATAAGGCAAAGTATGTCTAGAAAGGAGAATTGTTTGGATTATTCTGTAATAGAAAATTTTCTTTGGCTTACTAAAATCAGAACTTCTATACTTGAGAGAATTCAGTTCTATAGAAGAATTCCAGATTGAATTAGAAAAATATATAGATTACTATAACAACAAACGTATCAAGGTCAAATTAAAAGGACTGAGCCCTGTACAGTACAGGATTCAATCCTCATTAGTTGCATAAACATGAATTTTTTGTCTAACTTTATGGGGTCAGATCATAGCAGGTGGTTTATTTTTATACCATCACAACAAGGTTAGAAAGCTCATAGCGAGGGCCTTCTGCCCATTCATTATCATAGAAGATCTGTATTTACAGACTTTTCTTCGCACACTCGTCTACCACATAAATTAATATAAGCACTAAAAGAATATCTTGTAGGGCCTTTCTATTATACCTGGCTCTTTGATTAATATGGATACACCCCTAGTAACCTTACAACTTCAGATGCTTTTGTATAGTATGAATATTCATACCATAATATATATCCACTACCTTTTATCAAACCAACAGGTAAATACTTACCATTATAATACATATATACCATTCCACCACTGTCGCCACTATCACAAAAGTATTCTGTCTTTGTTTGATTAGTAAATTTTACTCCATTAAAAGTAATAGAATAATTTGTACTTGTAACCTCTGCTGAGGTTTTATAAGTAGTTGAACCCACTTTATAAACTATTGAGCCTTTGGCTACGCTCTCCATATATCTATAGGCTGCAATACTATCTGCTCCTGTAGTAGAACCTGATGAGTCTGAATATCTAACTGATGTTCCTATATCAAATCCTGAGATTAATTTAATAAATGATGCATCAACAGAATCGTGATACGCATATGAATATCTAATACCAATTGCTACAGAACACGAAGATGATGTATATATTTTCCCTCCAACAGCATCCTTAACAACATGTCCACAGGTTGTAAAACCATATATAGTTTTTCCACTAGGACTATTATATAAAGCTCTATATCCCATACTTACTCTTTTAGTAGTTAAGTCGGTTGAATCACTAGCTTTAGAAACCACATATAACGCTCTTCCTGGTCTATGAGTAGAAGACTCCTTAAAAGTATCTTGGCAATTGACTAATTCTACACACTCAAAATTACCAAATAAAGTCTCATATAAATTTCTCTTCTCATTATCTAAATTATAAATATCTACTTCGACTTTATTCGACTCCTCATTTATACCAATACCTACGATACTTTTCAAAAATTCCATTTTTTCAGAATCATATGAGAATTTATCATATAAATCGGTGTAAATATCACCTAATTCAATCTGAACATCAGCAAGTTCATTATAAGAATTTTCAACTATTTGATAATCTGTATCAAAATCTGTTGCAATATCATCAATCTCATCTTTAATTTCATTATCTGTAATGCAAACAACTAGATTATCATTCTTATCAATGTAAGAACCTCCATAGAAATCCTCATATTCACACGTTGAATCAGTACCCTTTTTTAATATCATCTTATCTTCAATCTTCTTATAGTCTTTATTTAATTTGTATTGCTTTTTTTCCTTCTGTTTAGAAATCTTTAACTTCTCATTCCCATTCTTATACATTTCTTTTAATTTTTGTCCGTTACTTTGTTTTATCTGTGCAGAAACATTATGAGACATACTGCCAAAAATACATATTATACACAATATTACTGCAATCATTTTCCTATTCATATTTATCTTCCTCCATTAACATGTACTCCCATAAATACAATTACTTTAAACATTCAAAATCCCTGTTCTGCTTTAATAAATAAAGAATACACCCGATTTTCTAAATCCTGATATTCCAAATATACATCATCATCCGTATTATCCGAAAAAAAATCATTTGCATATGCTATAGCTCCAATCACAAGATATGCTTTCACCTGTCGCTCCCCTTTGGATCTATATTATAAAAGTGGACACGATTAGTAACCATATATTACAATTAAATAGACACAAAAAGGAGGTATCCACTTATGCCCACAAACAAACGCGGAACACGTTACGACGAAGAATTCAAAA
>JAEZQN010000375.1 GCA_023441145.1 Bacillota bacterium | reverse complement strand
GTCTAGTGTTCCAGGCTTCCAAACCTTATCGGAAGTCAATGGATACATACTGGCATCTGCGTTGGTGAAAGTCTGATTAAAATCACCACCAGCAATGACATAATTACCTGCTTCCACTTCCTTTTGCATAAATTCACGCAATATCTTGGTCTGAGCGACCTTTCCTTCCCCATCATCAAAAGCTTCCAAATGTAGATTCACAAGAACTAACTCCTTGTCACTGCCTTCTACTGGAATACGACTGACTAATAGACAACGTTTTAAATTGGCCATACGAACCGGATAGCTAAATGGATTTGGTAGAGCCACTCTTGTTGCTTCAGTAACGTCATATTTAGAAAATGTCATAATTCCGCTATCTACCTTGCCAATGGTAGGTAGTGGATATGGTACATATTCCACCTTAAAATTTGGTGCATAAGAAGCGTTGTATCCTGTAGTACTTTCCATAATGGTTTCTTTCTGATTTATCTTGTAGGAACGTTTGGAATTTACATCCACTTCCTGAAGAAAAAGGATATCTGGCTGAATGGTATTAATCTCATCGATAAAGCTATCTACATTATCCTGAACTTGTTCCTTAGTGGAGTTCTGTACACTAGAGCCACCACCCATAAAGAAATCTGCATAATTCGCTAAATCACCATATCCAATATTCCAACTCATAACGGTAAAGGAATCTCCTTGTGCCACCTGTTTAGACGCTTCTCCTTCTACCTCTAATGCAACGGTATCCTCTGGTTTGTATTCTGTGATGGTCAGATAAGTAAGCATTCCTACCACTGCTAGGACACAGATTGCAAGAATAATACCAATCACCTTACATACACGTTTGACAATTTTATTTGCTTTTATTTTACTCATACTACCTCCCTAAATAAGAATGTTTAAAAATAAAAAGCTTTCTGCGATGCCTCATTTGCACCTATGTCATTATAACATGTTTCCACTTAATTAGAGAATAATGTGCTGTAGAAAATACAAAAGGATTACAAAACAAAAATTAATAACGGAGAATTTAACAACATAACTCTTTACTTTCTTTGGATTATGCTTTTTAAACTCACTAAATGTAATCAAACTAGCAAGGGAAGCGATAAGTGTCCCACATCCGCCAATATTTACAGCCGGTAATAGACTTGCATAGTCGTTGGTAAAATGTGATAGTAATACCGCACTGGGAACATTACTGATAAACTGACATGATAAAATGCCAAATAACAAGGTATTCTTTGGCAGTAGATATTCAAAAAATGCACTAACAGCAGGAATTCGAGCCATATTTCCACTGAATACAAAGAATGCACAAAATGTTGCAAGTAGGGGATAATTCACCTCTTTAATTGCATCTTTATCTAAAGCTAGTAATATCATTGTAATTGCAACCGTTCCTAGGAAATAAGGCACAATACGAAATACAATCAAGATACTGGCAACAAATAAAATAGAGTAAATCAATGTCTTCTTTTTATCAAGTACATAAAACTCGTCGTTTTTTAGTGTTAAGGGTGTTGCTTTCACAAATAAACAACAAATCACAATCAATACGGTAGCTGCCAAAAAGCAAGGCAGCATGATTTTCACAAACTCCATGTTCCCAATCCTATAATAGGAATAGAGATAAAGATTCTGTGGATTACCAAATGGGGTTACCATGCCACCTAAATTAGCTGCGATATTCTGCATAATAAAAGTAAATCCCATTGCCTGCTTGTTATCCGTACTATTTAGTACAAAATATCCTAAGGGCAGGAAAGTAAGTAGCGCCATGTCATTGGCAAGAAGTATAGAGCCTAGGAAGGTGATAAATACCAAACCTAACGTTGCATTCCGTAGTGTATGAAGCTTCAGTACTATGTTTTTACTAAGTATCTCGAATACATGGATATGTGAGAAGGCAGATACGACAGCCAAGGTACAAAAAAGAGTCGCTAGTGTACTCCAGTTGAAGTATCCAAAGTAAGCTTGATCTACTGGTACAAAGATGCAGGTCACTAGCATTGCAATACATGCAATGGTTAAGACAAACTGCTTTTTAAAGAATTGTATGACAATGCTTAAAAAGGAGTCGTTTATCTTATGTCGTAGGGTAAGTGTGGAGTCACTGGATGTAATATAGTAGTCATTTTTCATTCTTTAGTCCATTCCTTTATGTTAATGGTATACCAAAGATAGATTGTATCAAATTATGTGTAAAAAGCAAGAATTTTATTGAAGGAATAGGCAAGGGGGGAGGAGGGGAGGAGAGGAGTCCGTTATTTAGTACAGGGAATAAAGGACAATAGGAGGAGGGAGAATCTGTACTTAGTATACATAATATGTAATTGTAGCAAATGTGATAATATGGTAGAATTTTAGTAGATAAATTATTATTTTAACTAATTTGAGTACATTGTGAGTAATGCATGGGGAAATAGATATTTATTATGTTGTGAGAGGGGATTAAGTTATGAATGGAGTATATTATTGGTTGATTGGAATGATGATACTAAGTGCATTAGTAACAGTATTTCTGCCAAAGATTAAGGGGTTTTTGGGTGAAGCTTCTGTAGCGACAATGCTATCTACACTTCCGAAGGAAGAATATAGAGTATTGAATAACATCATGCTGAAAACAGAGCGGGGAACTACCCAGATAGACCATATTGTGCTATCTTTATATGGCGTATTTGTTATTGAAACAAAGAACTACAAGGGATGGATAACTGATTTGCACAATATAGGATATATATCAATAGATTTGGAAAATTATCATGTTACAACAATTGATCGAAAGTAGGGGAATTTGTAGAAATGAAATCAATGGATGAAATGATTAAGAGTGATAATCAAGCAATATGCGATAACATAAATGATTTACAATTTAAATCTAGAGATAAAGTGTCTCAGAATATGTTGAGCTATTTTAGAAATCTTGTAGAGCATATTGCAATAAAAATATATTTTGATACATATCCAGATACTCAGGTAAATCGTGGTACTACGAAGTTGGCAATCGAAAATTTAAAGATTAGCGAGGAATTCTATTTTCTGCGACAATTCCACAGCTTTTTGCAAGATACGAGATCTCACTATACCCCGGATAATGATGGGGCAGAAAGGCTTGTGTTAAAGTATTATGAATACTTGCTTCAAGTCAAAGAATTAATGATGAGAAGATATAACGTAGTAATATTACATAATTTAGAGGAATTTCCCCTTGATTTGGATGAAACACTTCAAGAATACTATGAAAAAATAGCTAAAAAGTTGGAGAAACCAAGAAACGTTGGGGATTCTGAGAAGAGAAGTGAAAGGTTTTATGTACAGAGATCAAAAGCCTTTTTCGTAAATAATCATGTTTTTTATGAAAATACGTTAATACCAGCAAATGATGATTCAAGTAAATTCAATCGAATAGTTGTATTTTCAAAAATAAAAATAACTTCAAATTATGCAATCAAAATAGGTGTGGAAGATGATGTGATTGAAA
>JAEZQN010000354.1 GCA_023441145.1 Bacillota bacterium | reverse complement strand
TTAACTGTCTTGGTGTAGAATTATTATTAGTGTAATTGGTTAATTGCATAATTAATTATACCAAAAAATCGCTGTAAGCTCCATGCTTACAGCGATTTTTCTATTAAGGGACTTTTTTTACAGCCCCATCTATGTATAGGTCACATTATATATTGCTTTAATAAGATAATCGAAAATAAGAATCTTATTTATAATATGGAATGATTAAATAACTTCCAGTAAAAATCTTATCAGAGGTAATGTGATTACAGTCTTTAATTACATCTACATATTCTTCAATACTATCATAATTATCACTATAATTTGCAGTTGCTATATCCCATAAGGTATCCCCTGACTCTACCATAACACTCTTTACTTGTATGATACTAGTATCTTCCTGAGATGCGTTAACCTTAATAGTAACACATAACACACTTAATACTACTACCATGATAATAAATATAAATACCAAAGCTTCTTTTCTCTTAATAATAACCCTACTTCCCATAATAATACCTCCAAATAAAACTTATATTCCTTCTCCTGATACAAACAGTTGTTCCGAACATTTGTTTGTATAATTGTATTATAGCGAACAAATGTTTGCTTGTCAACATTTACATATTAATTTTTCCTAAAAAATCGAACATAGGTTTTGCATTGTTCGAACATATGTGTTATAATTTACTAAACGCAGACTCAATAAGTTCGCAATTAGTATGAATTTTCATACTGTTTGATATTAGATAAACTATTATGTTGGAATATAGGAGATAGAATAGGAGGAGTACTATAATGAGTCAAAGCAAGATTAGTGCCAAGCAAAGAGAGATTTTGGAATACATAAAATCCGAAATCATCAACCGAGGATATCCGCCAGCAGTACGTGAGATATGTGAAGCTGTAAAGCTTAAGTCCACCTCTTCAGTTCATTCTCATTTAGAGACATTAGAGAAGAATGGCTTTATTCGTAGAGACCCTACGAAACCTCGTGCTATAGAGATTATGGACGACAGTTTTGCTCTTACACGTAGAGAGATCGTGAACGTACCACTTGTAGGAACTGTTACTGCAGGTCAACCAATACTTGCAGTTGAGAATATTGAAGGCTACTTTCCTCTCCCAGCGGAAGACCTTCCTAATCATGAAGTCTTTATGCTTAATGTAAAAGGTGATAGTATGATTAATGCTGGCATCTTTAATGGGGATAAGATATTGGTACAAAAGCAACCTACCGCTGAAAATGGTGAGAAGGTTGTTGCTCTCATAGATGATTCTGTTACAGTTAAGACATTTTATAAGGAAAAAGGACATTTTAGATTACAGCCAGAGAACGATACTATGGATCCAATTATCGTAGATAATTTATCTATTATCGGAAAAGTAATCGGTTTATATAGAAGATATCACTAATGATTTTAAGTGACTAATGAGAAAGGAGCTACAGATAGACTGTAGCTCCTTTTCTTGTGAGAAGGTCTCTATTATAGAATATCTTATCATATTAATCTGCTGGGAGGCAGATTAATGAGAGGGAGTAGATATTCTATAGTTTAAAAATGAATTTCACTTTTCTAACACTTGGGAGGGACCAACTGTAAGAAAGAAATTCGTTTTTAGCATAATAAAAACAAAAAAATCCTTATTCGGAAACTGGCTACCATTTCAAAGGCCCTTTAGTTTTGCGTCCTGACATTTCTATCAGTTTGCCATTTCGTAAAGATTTCAAGCATTTCTAATGCTGTGTTAATTTTAGCACATTAATAGACTAACGTCAACTAATTTCACTAGGAATTACTATGTTTTTCCATATTATTCGCACAAAAACAATTGAGGATTTATCCTATATATGGTATCATATCCTTGCTTGTATGTGATTTAGTTGATTTTAGACTTACCATATAAAATATTGGATAGGAGTTGGAGGCATATAATGAACTATGATGTTGTAATCATCGGTGCTGGCCCAGCAGGAATATTTACTGCCTTAGAAATGCTGCGAAAAGGTACTAAAAAAAAGATATTAATTGTAGAAAAGGGAGTTGCGGTACATAAGCGTAGCTGTCCAAAAACAAAGACCAAACAGTGCGTTAATTGTAAACCTTTCTGTCATATTACTACTGGATTTTCTGGCGCAGGTGCATTTTCTGATGGTAAACTTAGCTTAAGCTGCGAGGTGGGAGGACAACTTCCAGATTTAATTGGCGCAGATTTGGCACAATCCATGATTAATTACACAGATAGTATTTATCTTGAATTTGGTGCTGACAATAAGATCGAAGGGGTCAGTGAAACAGATAAAATTAAAGAAATTAGAAAGCGTGCTATCCAAGCAGGTCTTAAACTGGTGGATTGCCCAATTAGACATCTTGGTACAGAAAAAGCGCAGGAGCTTTATTATGAGATTCAGGAATATCTCCTTGCTCATGGAGTAGAGATTCTATTCTCCCACTCTTGTGATAATATTATTTTAAAGGATAAGAAATGCGTTGGAGTTGTATTGACCAATGTAAAATCTGAAGAAACTTTTGAACTTCCTGCTGAATCTGTAGTTGTTGCAGTTGGTAGACGAGGCGCTCACTGGTTTGAAAGTTTATGTGAGGAACACTCTATAGCCCACCAACCTGGCACTGTTGATATTGGTGTACGAGTAGAGGTTCGTAATGAGATTATGGAAGAAGTAAATGATGTACTGTACGAATCCAAGCTCATCGGCTATCCTCGTCCATTTAAAAATAAAGTTCGTACCTTTTGTCAGAATCCAGGTGGCTTCGTAAGCCAAGAGAACTATGATAATGATTTAGCTGTTGTGAATGGTCATTCCTATAAGGATCTTAAGTCCAATAATACCAATTTATCTATCCTGTGCTCACACAATTTTACTCATCCTTTTAATCAACCTATAGAATATGCACAAAAGGTCGGTGAGTTGACCAACATGTTAGCCAATGGACATATATTGGTACAACGTTATGGTGATATCTTAGATGGAAAAAGAACTTGGCAAAAGGAGCTTAATTTCTCTAACCTAAAGCCTACACTACCAGATGCTGTTGCTGGCGATATCACAGCTGCGATGCCTTATCGTTCTATGACTAATATCATTAACTTTATTCAAGCAATGGATCATGTAGTACCTGGCTTTGCAAGTACCGAAACCCTTCTTTACTCCCCAGAGCTTAAATTCTATTCCAATAAAGTAAAGATGGACGAGAATTTGGTAACCAATATCGAAGGCCTTTATTGTCTTGGTGACTCTAGTGGTTGGACTAGAGGACTTATGATGGCTTCTGTAATGGGTGTCTTAATGGGACAACGCTTGGTATAATGATGAGATAAGAACAAAATTAATCTTAATAAAAGCGATTCGTCTATTATTGGCGAATCGCTTTATTTATTACAAACTACGATTTTCTTACTAAAAGAACCCATTGTAGTACCTATGCCTTACCTGAATGGTGAAACCATAATCTATTAAAACTGGCCTTTGCCTAGCCTCTCCCCAACTACTAAGTTTCACAAGGTCATTACTCACCAAATGGTAGTCCTCCATCAACC
>JAEZQN010000302.1 GCA_023441145.1 Bacillota bacterium | reverse complement strand
TGAAATCATGGGTTCGATTCCCGTATGGGTCATGCTAAGAACGATAAGGAGTCCAGCTAGAGATAGTTGGGCTCTTTTTGCATTAACTGTAAATAAACTGCAAATTTTAGTTTTAACTTATAGAGATTAGAAAAACATTAATTGAGTAAGAGTTATTAGCATATTAATTAAAGATAACAGTTTTAGGCATCGTTGAAAATAATAATGAAAGGCAATATAATAAAATAAATTATTAAAATTTGGATTATTAGGGGAGCTGCAAATGATTAGTATTTTGGATGTAAATTATGATGAAGTAATAAAAAGTGTTTATGCTCTTGGAAGGATTGATTATAAAGATGCATTAAAAATGCTTTATCCTGCAATAAATAAGATGGATCAACAACGATATACTTTAAAAACCAATTTGTATGAGAGATTAAAAAAAGATATAGTGACAGGATGTATAATGCCACCAATTACTATAGCAATCAAAAGTGCAGACAGTAACAAACTAGAATTAGATACTGATAGTATACAAAACTTTATTAATAGCAATATTAAAAATGTATTAATTCTAGATGGGATACAACGATTAAATACTCTTAATTCAGTAGAAGTGGATATTCAAAATAATAACAAACCAATTTATGTAAATATATTGATTTGTAATTCTATTAATAAACTAATATATAGAATGATTACATTAAATAACGGACAAAAACCTATGTCTGTAAGACATCAAATTGAAGTTTTGGCTGATAATATCTATGATTTTAGACAGTTAGATATGAAATTGGTTACAGAAAAACAAACAAAAGAATACAATATTAAAGGTGGATTTAGTAAGGCCGATATTGTTAAAGCATATTTAGCTTTTATTAGTGGTTCAACTAACATAGATAATCAAAAGATTATAGAGTCAAAAATGGACGAATTAATAACAGATAAGATAATAGATTCAAGTATAACTAATTTGGAAGTAGAATTTACTGATATAATGTATTTAGTAAATCAGCTATGCAATACTGATGACTTATATCAATGGTTTAAAGTCACTAACAATATGATTGGTTTTTGTGCTGGAATATCAAAAAGTTATAATGATTTAAGTAATGATATAGATGGTTTTGGAGAAGTAGTAAGTAGATTTGAAAAAGCATTTAGTGGAATTAATATTTCAAAAATTAAATTAGGAACAGCTAGAAGAAATGCAGTAAGTATGCTTATTAAAAAGTATTCAAAATACAAAGAATTAAAGGAAATGGAATTAATGGATAAAATATCTGAAGAGATATAGGAGAACGTTATGGGAGAGTATATAGGCGTAAATTTTACTTATTCTGATGTCTTTAAAGGCGAAGATTTATATAACTTACTAAAGATAGATGATTCTAGTAAACCAGAAGAAATTTTAATTAGATTATTACTTGGAAGTATTGATATACAAGAAAAATTTTGCCTAAATAAAGTTAAACAACGAATAAATATGTTCACATTACCATTTTCGAATGTTGCAAAAGTAAATAAAGATCATATATATAGTTTTTTTATACAAACATTGGGAGAAGATGTATTAAACTTAAGTACAAAGAAGAAGCGTTATGAAAGATGCGAAAAATATATTGACCGATATATTAAGTCAAATAGGGTAAATATAGGGTTGTATAAGAATATATTAGAAGAAGTAACTTTATTCTTTTATAATCAGAGTAAAAAAAGTTATATTGCAGCTTTCGTAAATATATATAGATGTTTAGAGCATATGTCATATACATTTCCACTAGTATATGCATCAAAATCTAAGAGTTATTGTGGGACATATAAAGACCTAAAAAGTTTTTTTGAAGGAAAGGATACATCTGAATTAAGATTTTTTAGGAGATTTCAAGATAGTGTTATTGAGAAAGAGGTAAGGCAGTTAACATTTACTATTGAGTTTAGTAGTGCTCCTACGGAAATAGTTGATATATTAGATGAATCATTAAAGAAATTATATCAAGATGCTGGTGTAAGGCAAGAAATTATAGAGACAAATCTAGTAGAGTACCAATACATGATTGATTTCATTATTACTGTTAGAAATAGATATTTTCATTTTTTGGCAGGTGATATTAGGAATACTACTAATATTGATAAAGTTGATATGAACTATTTTTTTGAGGCAACTAATTTACATATGATGAATTGGTTGGTATATATTTATGGTAAAATAATAGGTTATGGATTAGAACAGATTCAAATAGATTGATAAGAGATAATTGCGTTATGCCAAGTTTCTTCATCTTCAGTGGAAATAGCGTAGACTATATTAATAATAGATATATGATGATTTTCTAACCAATAATTAATAGAGGTTTCAAGATCAAATCCAGTTTTACATCTAAAATATTTTATCATATTAATCCTCCTTTAGAGTAGGCTTATACTAGTATTATATTAGCGTTTCTAGAAAGTATGAATTTGTTGTTTATACAATATTGATCCAGTAAAACATATTATGTGTGAAAGAATATATGACTCAGCCAATTAAGACTGAGTACATTTTAGTTAATAAATATATTGTTAATTATCTTTGCAACTTCTTTTTTACTATTATCAAGTACATGGCTATAGATATTATAAGTAGTAGTTATATTTTTATGCCCTAAGATATTACTAACATATTTAATTTTTACATTGTTCTCTAGTAGTCTAGTAGCTAATGTATGTCTTAATGCATGAATACCTACACCATAGACAGTAGTTCAGTTTCAACTTTATGAACCTTATTAGGGTTGATTTTAGCAACAGCACAGATGTGATCATGCATATGATTTACAGTAGATTCATTAGTCTCAAATACTAGACCATTAGATTTTCTAATACGTTCTAGTTAATTAATAAGGATATCGGGTATATAAATGAGCCTAATATCTTTTTTAGTTTTAGGTTCTTTAACCACATCCTTCATAAAAAAGCTACCATCATCACTGTAGACTCTTGAACGTTTCATGTTCTTCTTAATAGTGATAGTCCCTCTATCTAAGTCCACATTCTCCCATTTAAGTGCAAGTATTTCATCTAGTCTCATACCAGTATAGAGAGATAGACGAAGGAAGAGACCATTTGGTTCTTCTTCGGAGGTTTCTATATAGCGTAATTGTTCTTCATTAGTTAGTATTTTGATCTCTTTGGCTTCTTTAGCAGTTTTAGGGATGATGGTACCATCCATAGGATTATGTCTAATAAAATTATTATGAATAGCGGATTTAAAAGCCTTATTTAAGAGAGTTTTGATCTTCTGCAAGGTAGCTTTTGCTTTATCTGTTTTATGATTGAAATAGCGTTGTATTTGTGTATGAGTGATAACTTGTAAACCTATGTCACCAATATCACTATCTTTTATATGCACCTCATAAAGATTCACATAACGATGGAAAGGAGTGGGTGCAACTTCGTGAATGACATGAACAAATAAATATCGGTGAACCCACTCAGAGAGCGTAACAGTTGTTTTATCTAATGGTTTACCATTAAGGGCAACATCCATTTTGTAAGCATCTACTTTTGCTTTTAATTCCTAATTATATATCGTGTATATGTTTGATTTTTATTGTTCATATGTGTAAAATAAACTAATAAGATATGCTAAGATAGAAGGGAAAGTGTATGACAAAGAATGAACAAACGTTACACAAGTTGGATACAGTGAGCCTGTTTTCAGGTGCAGGGGGATTAGACTTAGGTTTTATTCAAGCCGGGTTTAATATTATATGGGCAAATGATTTTGATAAGTATGCTGTACAGAGTTATAAAGCTAATATCGGTGAGCATATACACGAAGGCGATATTAATGATTTGTTAGATGATATTCCAAGTCATGAGGTGCTATTAGCTGGATTCCCGTGTCAGCCCTTTAGTATGATGGGGAAACAGCAAGGTTTTGACGATCATAGAGGCACATTGTTTTTCTCTATCGAAAAGATACTAATTAAGCATAATCCCAATATTATTGTACTGGAAAATGTTAAGAACCTTGAAACACATGATAGTGGTAAGACATTTAAGAGAATGAAAGATATTTTAGAGGGATTAGGATATAAGTTATACTGGGATATACTAAACTCGGCTGATTATGGAGTGCCACAGACAAGAAGGCGTCTGTTTGTGATAGGATTCAAAGAAGAATTTTATAACAACTATATATCAGAATTTATGTTTCCACCACAAACAGTACCTAAAAAACTAACAGTACAAGATATTTTAGATGAAGAAGTAGAACCTAAAAGGTTTTTATCTGAAAAGGTTTTAAAAACAGTGTTAGCAACAGGAACAAAGAATTATGTAGCTAGACCTAAAATTGATTTAGAAGTCGCTAGACCTCTTTGTGCCACTATGCACAAAATGCATAGAGCGTCTCAAGATAATTACTACACTGATAGTGAAAATAGAAACAAATTTAAAGATACTGAAGATAGACCAATATCAAATGTAAGAATGTTAACACCAAATGAGTGCAGAAAATTGCAAGGATTTCCAGACGATTGGGTGCAAGTGGTATCTGATTTACAAGCTTATCGCCAATTTGGCAATGCTGTTACTGTGAATGTTTCTTATAGCATAGCAAAACAAATTATACAATCTTTAAATTACGACAAAAATACGGAAAAAGGAAGGGAACATTTTGACGACAATAAATAGAGATGACTACAGTCTTTTTTCTTGCTTTGACAGTAATAAGAAATCAGATTGTAAAAAAATCAAGGTAATCTTGGACGAAGTGATCAGTATTATTTCTGAGGTATATAACATTACGTATGACGCTAATATGCAGATTGGTTTATTTGATATGCAGGAAATTAATGAATTTCTAATAGCATTAGGGATAATTAGTGATATTTCAGAATGTGATCAACTGCAAAAGATAGCTGGAAAAGATTACGACAGATATATATGTATATTGAGCAAGTACTTAAAACGAGAAGAACAAGTTATTGAACCATTGCAGCAATACATGGATAAATATCGTAAGCAAAAGGTTGAGGACTATCTAAGTTCTACCCAATTAACAGTTGTTGATTTTTTTTGTGGTGCAGGTGGAATGAGTCTAGGTTTTACTCAAAATGGGTTTAAAACTTTGTTGGCAAATGATATTGAAACTGTATGCACAGATACCTATTCACTTAATCACCCGGAAGTACCAAGGTCTAGAATTGTAACTGGTGATATTAAACAAGTGGTGAATAATATTGGTACCAAGGTTACAGAGCGTGTAGACGTAATTATTGGTGGTCCCCCTTGCCAGGGATTTTCTAATGCTAATAGGCAACGCATTATAGACGACCCACGTAATGTTTTATATAAGTATTATGTGGAGGCAATTAAACAGTTACAACCTAAAATGGTTGTTATGGAGAATGTTAAAGGCATGTTGTCAGTTGCAGAACAGGTGCAACAGGATTTCTCTGATATTAATTATGAAGTAGCGTTTCGAGTATTTAACGCAAAAGATTTTGGGGTACCGCAGAATAGAGAGAGATTGATATACATCGGTATAAGGAAAGATTTATTAAGTAATACTGTAAACCCAAGTGAAATCATTGAGGAAATACAAAGAAATAATGATGAGGAGGAAAAGTTTACATTAATTGATGCTATCGGAGATCTTCCGAAGTTAGAAGCACTAAAGGAAAAGAATGCGACGGAATTAGAAACAAAAGAATCTGGTAAGAAAATAATGTACAATCCGTTGCAAGTTGGTAATACATACCTAAAACTAATTAATAGAGAAGACTGGAATGTACCGATACTTTTTAACCATAAGGCTAGGTACAACAATGATAGAGATATAGAAATATTTTCCCGAATGTTGCCAGGAGATAAATCTGATAGCGAACGAATTGCAGACATTATGCCATATACATCTAGAAGTCACATGTTTAAAGACAAATATTTCAAACTGCTGCCGAATGAGGTTTCAAAAACTATCACTGCGCACATGAAGTTTGATTGCAATATGTATATCCATCCAAATCAAGCTAGAGGTTTAACGCCAAGAGAAGCAGCAAGAGTACAATCATATCCTGATAACTATTTTTTCACTGGAGCCTATACTAAAACATACATGCAGATTGGGAATAGTGTGCCACCTCTAATGGCACGTGGAATTGCAAAAGTTGTTAAAGGAAAACTAAAAGAAGGAGCTTAAAGCTTCTTTTTTTAGATATTTAGTATATAGTTAAAATAGGAGGAGATAAGATGGCTACAATTGAGTATGAGAATTTACATAGTATTGTCAGCAGCATACTAGGGGATCAAAATATCGGGTATGATACCTTGGGGATACAACAAGACGTATTTGAAGATATGGAAAATCCTTGTTTTGATATGGCATTGCTTAAAAAACTCGAAGGAAGTAATGCTGCTGGAAGAGGGGATATAAGTACACACCAATCCAGTATCATTTTAACGGGCGATCAATGGGCGATTTTCCCATGTATTTCCCGTAAGAGCTTCAATAATAATCAAATTGGTAAACATATAGTATTGAGAGTTCCAGTATATATTATGAGTAATAATTTGGCATATCTAAGAGGAGAAGAGATTGGAGATAATCACAAAATAACAACATGGGTGACCACCAATGAAACTACACAAAATAGGATAGAACTTGGTTGTAAGTCATTAGATGGTGACGACTATGTTGGGTTATATGAATCATTAAGTGCGGGTGATTGGCTCTTAATCCTTAAACATAAAGGACAAGTAGAATATACTTTTTTTGCTATAAGACAAGAAGATACTAGCAGACTTATTAATGACTTTGAAACACAGTCAATATTTACCTATTTTACTGGAGGAAGAGTAACAAGAAGGGATGCTGCAACATTTGTAAATCCAGAGAATATTATTGAGCAACCAACTGGGATAAATAAATTAATATACGGTGCACCTGGTACAGGAAAGAGTTTTAAGGTTAACAAAGAATATTATGACCCAACATATTCCATAAGAGTTAATTTTCATCCAGAATATTCATATAGTGATTTTGTAGGGTATATTAAACCGGTAGTAGAAAATCAACATGATTTATCGTATCAGTTTGTAGCAGGCCCATTTACAGAGATTTTAACCAGAGCTATTAATGACCCAAGTCATATGTACAATTTAATTATTGAAGAGATGAACAGAGGTAATGCAGTAGCAATTTTTGGCGAGTTATTTCAGCTGCTTGATAGGAATTCTAGTAATGGGCAAAGTGAATATACAGTTTATAATAGGGAAATTTATGACTATGTTGTAGGTCATAGTGAAGAAGGTAATTGTCAATTTGAGGAAGGAAAAATATTTATCCCTGGGAATTTAAGTATAGTGGCTACAATGAATTCAGCTGATCAAAATGTATTTGTCATGGACACTGCTTTTAAAAGGCGTTGGAAATATGAATATTTACCTATACAGTTTCAAGATAACCATGGATATAAGTGCATGAATGTACCCAAAATAAACGTAACTTGGCAAGCTTTTGTTAATGGTACTAATGAATTCATGTTATCAGAGCAATGCGAGGAATTAATGATTGCAGAGGATAAACAAATAGGGCCATATTTTGCTAAAGCTGAAGAAATAGGTAATGCAGATGATTTTTGTGCAAAGGTATTGGGCTATCTTTGGGAAGATGTATTTAAATTAGATAGGGCAAAGGTGTTTAAAAATAATATTAGGTCATATGGTCAATTACTTAGAGCATTTAGTCAGAATTCAGTCAGTGAAATTTTTAATGACGACTATATTGAGTTTATTAGGCATGCTGAACCAAGACCAGCAGAGCTTGAACCAAGACCAGCAGAAGCAGAAGCAGAGCTCGAATTAGGACCGGCAGAAGCAGCAGCAGAGGCTGAACCAGATACAGTAGAAACCATAGTTCAACTACAATTAGAAGGTGATACAGATGCATGATATAAGTAAAATGTGTTGTGTGGAACTACAAGGTAGTGACGAAGAACTAAATATAGGAATAAATATTATCAATGGGCAGCTAAAGGTTATTTTTCCACGAGGATATAGG
>JAEZQN010000287.1 GCA_023441145.1 Bacillota bacterium | reverse complement strand
CTCCACGTTTTTCTGCTTCGCTTATCTGTTTTGCTAGCTCAATAAGTTCCATTATGACTTGAGTTGTCTCAATTGCTCTGTTCTGGTATTTTCTTATTGCAGCTTCTAGAAGCTCAGAGAATTTCTTTGACTGAACTAAGTTTCGTTTCGAGAAAACTTTAATATTTCCTTTGATGAGACGGTTTAATAATTCAACGGCTAAATTCTTTTGCTTCATTCCTTTTACTTCTTCAAGAAACTCATCAGAAAGTATTGCAATATTGGGTTTTGAAAGTCCCACTGACTGTAAAATATCAACCACTTCATTTGAAGAAATAGATTTAGATATCAACTGATTTAATTCATTATCTAATTGATTAGTTGTTTTCTTCTTATTTTCAACACTAATCATTTTGATAAGACCTGCTTTAACCGCTTTATGGAAGCCCACCTCTACATTGAGTCTTTCAGCCACATCTGTTGTTGCACAGAGGGAATAAGCTCTAGCCATTTCAGTTACAAGCTTTATGTAATCATTCTTTCTTTCCTCACGCATTCCAATAATATAATCCATTGTTTCCACAATTGCCTGCATTTTCTCACTAGGCTTACCAGTAAAAAACTTACTGTAGTCGTGTCCATGAAGCAATTCTTTAATTAAATCGTACCTTTCAAGCAATTCATGGGAAGCAACTTCTGTATCAACACCCGTTGTCTTTTTATCACTTTCAGTATATTGAGCAAGTGCTTTTTTTAAATTCTCAGCAATGCCAATGTAGTCAACCACAAGACCACCTTGTTTGTCCTTAAACACTCTGTTAACTCTTGCAATAGCTTGCATAAGATTATGCCCCTGCATTGGCTTGTCAATGTACATGGTATGCATACTTGGAACATCAAAGCCTGTTAACCACATATCACGAACAATAACAAGCTTCAGCTCATCGTTTTTGTCTTTCATTCGTTTAGCCAGTGTCTCCCTGCTTAATTTCGTGCCAATAAAAGGCTGCCACTGTGCAGGATCAGATGAGCTTCCTGTCATAACTACTTTTATCTTACCCTTCAATAAATCGTCACTATGCCAATCAGGACGCAGCGCTGTAATCTGTTTATAGAGGTCAATAGCAATTCTACGGCTCATGGCTACAATCATTGCTTTACCGCCTTCATTTTCTTGAGCCTTTTCTCGTGTTTCAAAATGCTCAACAATATCTTTTGCTATCTGTTTTACTCTTTGTTCAGTTCCCACAATAGCTTCAAGCCTTGCCCACTTACTCTTGAGCTTTTCTTTTTGACTGTATTCCTGATATTCTGTAATTTCATCATATTCCGTATCGACTTTTGGTTTTAATTCCTCAGGTAACTCTATCTTAGCAATTCTGCTTTCATAGAAAATTTTCACAGTAGTGCCATCTTCCACAGCCCTTGTCATATCATAAACATCTATGTAATCACCAAAAACTGCCCTGGTATTTTTATCAGTCAATTCAACAGGTGTTCCTGTAAATCCTATAAATGAAGCATTAGGCAAGCTATCACGCATATATTTAGCATAACCATATTTAACTTCGGCCTCCTTATCCTTCTCTTCTTTAACAACATCAGCACCAAAACCATATTGACTACGATGGGCTTCATCCGCCATAACTATGACATTTTTACGTTCAGTAAGAACCATACTGCTTTCATAAGGTGGAATATCATTTGCGGCTTTAGTCAGAGTTTTATAAGAACTAGCATCTTCCTTTACTTCACTAGCAATTGGTGCAAATTTATGTATGGTGGTAAAAATTATACCCCCACTGGTACGGTTATTTAATAACTCTCTTAGATGTGTTCTATCGGCAGCTTGCACTGGTGTGCTTCTTAGAATATCCTTACTTTTTAAGAAGGTATCAAACAACTGATCGTCCAAATCATTTCTATCTGTAATGACTACAATAGTTGGGTTTTCAAGCTCCTCGTTAACAACAAGCTTTCCTGCATAAAACACCATAGAAAGACTTTTACCGCTTCCCTGTGTATGCCATATTACACCAATTCGCCTGTCTCCATGCTCCATTGTTGCACGCTCAGTACTATCAACAGCCTTATTTACTGCATGATATTGATGATAACCAGCCAATATTTTAAAGGTTTCCTTACCATCGCTTTGAAAAAGAACAAAGTGCTTTATAATGTCTAAAAAACGGTCTCTCTGGAACATACCTTTTATTAATACTTCCAGCTGGGGAATAGAAACGGGTGCAGCATCATCTCCATCAATAGTTCGCCAAAACATAAACCTATCTTCATCAGATGTAATAGTACCTGCTTTTGCACTAAATCCGTCACTGGTAACCATGAAGGAGTTATATGTAAAAAGTGAAGGAATAGACATTTTATATGTCTGAAGCTGGTTATATGCATCGCTTATATCAACATTTTCATCAGCAGCATTTTTTAATTCAATTACTACTAAAGGTATACCATTAACAAATACAACTATGTCAGGTCTTTTTTCAATGCCATGCTCAACAACTGTAAACTGATTGCAAACCATGAATTCATTATTTAGAGGCTTTTCAAAATCAAACACATATACCTTTACAGTTCTGTAGCTGGCATCAGCCTGTTTAATTTGAACATCTATGCCATCAGTAATCATCTTCTGAAAAGCTTTATTGTTCATAATAAGACTTGGACTTTGAGGAATGATAATCTGTCTGAAAGCATCCTCTATTGCACCATTTGAAAGCTTGGGATTTATTCTTGTCAATGCTTCCTTGAGCCTTTCATTAAGGATTACATCCTGATAATCCTCTCTTTCAGGATAATCTCCATCAGGTGCAATTTCAGGTGCAAAAGCAAGTTCATAACCTAGTTCCTCAAACCATTCCAGTGTTGCTGCTTCTAAATGTGACTCTACAAAATTGCCTTTTGACATTAGCATTCACCACCTGTTATTATATTTGTTTTTACAATACATTGTTGATGAGATAATACAAACACATTGACACCTGATTCATTGGTAAACCTCTCAAATATTATAGGTTTAAAATCTTGTTTGTTTATCTCCGAACCGTATGCATTTATTTTGAATTTTATTTCCTCTGTCATTACTGCACCTCCTCTAGCGGTACATGGATTTCG
>JAEZQN010000262.1 GCA_023441145.1 Bacillota bacterium | reverse complement strand
ATCCTCATGTGCTAGTAATGAGTGCCACTCCAATCCCAAGAACTTTAGCAATCATTCTATATGGAGATTTGGATGTTTCCGTAATTGATGAATTACCGGCCAATCGTCTTCCAATTAAAAACTGTGTTGTAGATACAAATTATCGTGATAAAGCCTATCGTTTTATAGAAAAGGAAGTCTTAGCTGGTAGACAGGCATATGTAATTTGTCCAATGGTAGAAGAAAGTGAAGCTATTGAGGCAGAAAACGTGATAGAATATACTATGAAATTAACAGAAGCATTGCCTTCCTCTATACAAGTAGATTATTTACATGGTAAAATGAAACCAAGTGAAAAGAATGAGATTATGGAGCGCTTCAGTAAAGGAGAAATCCAAGTTCTAGTGTCTACTACAGTTGTAGAAGTAGGTGTAAATGTACCAAATGCTACTGTAATGATGGTAGAAAACGCAGAACGATTTGGCTTTGCTCAGCTTCACCAGCTAAGAGGACGAGTAGGTCGCGGTAAATATCAATCTTATTGTATTTTTATCTGTGGTTCAGGTAGTAAGGATACCATGAAACGTTTAGAAATACTAAATCATTCTAACGATGGTTTTGTAATTGCAGAAGAGGACCTTAAACTAAGAGGACCTGGTGATCTATTTGGAATCAGGCAAAGTGGACTGATGGAATTTAAGCTAGCGGATGTGTATAATGATTCTAAAATATTAAAACTAGCAGCAAAAGCAGCAAAAGAATATATTGAGGATGAAGTATTGGTTATGCAAAATGAATATTTACGAAGTAGGATTGCAAGCTATGCTGGTAGAACTTCCTTATAACCAATAGTAAAAGAACCTTTGCTTTGGGGGGATTATGAATATGCAACAGTATTCTATATATAACAGCTATTATATTACAATAATGCAGGAAAACTATAAATGCTTAGTGAATCTTTGTGATATCCTTGATAGGGATGGATACTGGAAAGAACCAGAGAGCTATTTAAATAGCAGTATTTTTGATTATCTTGATTTATATGTTCAAGGTGTTCTTATTCACGGTGCTATATTTTCTGGAAGATTGTCCGTTTCCATAAGAAGTATTATAGCGCAGTTAACAAGTTGCAATGTTTTTGATATTCTTCCAGAAACAGAGTATTCTGAAGGTATTATATTAAAAGCAAAGCATATCGTTAACGGTCCCCCCATTGTTCTTCAGTTGTGTAGCTTGTATGATTATGATAAAGGAACTAATATGGCATCTGTTTTTATAGATCATATGATGTCGGTCCTATTGGCATTTTCCAGCATGGATAGTAAAAGAGACCGTACTACATTGGCGTTTGTTGAACAGTATTATAATAAATCAATTTGTTTTATAAGCAAAGAACAAACAGATCAATGCCTTGGTAAACGATATTTATTTAAAAAAATCAGTAGTGATCAGATCATTAATATGGTTGAATTGAAACAGATGTCTATGACGTTGACAAATGGTACGCCATATTCACCAGTTGAGAATAATCTGGAAAGTAGTGCTAATAAGACGGAAGTATATCATAAAGAAGCCGATGATCAAATGTTAATTTCGTTACAGGAATGTATTAGTGATAAAAATCAGGAGTCTAAAGAACCACAGGAGAAGCTTGAACTTCTCTTAAACCAGCTTAAAGATTTAGTAGGACTAGAAGAAGTAAAAAGTCAGATTAAATCTTTGATCAATCTAATAAAGGTTCGTAAATTAAGAGAGAGCTTTAATATGCCTTCTACAGAAATGACTTATCATATGGTTTTTAGTGGAAATCCTGGTACTGGAAAGACAACAGTGGCTAGAATATTGGCAGCGATTTATTGTGAATTAGGTTTGTTGTCCAAAGGCACCTTAGTAGAGACAGACCGATCAGGTCTTGTGGCAGGTTATGTAGGACAAACAGCTCTTAAAGTGACGGAAGTGGTTAAAAGTGCAATAGGCGGCGTATTGTTTATTGATGAAGCATATAGTCTTACAAAACAGGGGAGCGCAAACGACTATGGAAACGAAGCTATTGATACTTTAGTTAAATTAATGGAAGACAACCGTGATGATTTAGTAGTAATTGTAGCCGGCTATACAGATGAGATGAGACAGTTTTTAAAATCCAATACGGGATTAATATCAAGATTTAATACCTTTATAGAATTTAAGGATTATACAACCACAGAATTAGTAGATATTCTTAAATCAATGGGTGATAAAGCGGGAGTTAGCTACGTGGATGAGGCTATCTTTCAGATTCAATCTTATCTAGAAAATATGGAAGAAAATGAACGAAGAGACTTTGGCAATGCTAGAGGCATACGTAATTTGTTTGAAAAAAATTTAATGTCACAAGCCAATCGAATAGTAACCATTGATAATCCTACAATTCAACAGTTATCAACCATCGAATTACTGGACGTTTGTGAGACTGTTTTAATAAATGGAATCTAAGCCAATAACTACATGCGTAAAACATTTGTTGATACATATAATAATATTGTAACAACAAACCAAACCTTATTATTTTGGAAATGTATTTTTAAATTCCTTTGGGATTTAAGAATACAACATATTTTCAAAATATGAACGGAGGCTGATTTCATGTCTAGTCGAAACAGAGTAGAGGTACCGGAGGCAAAAGAAGCGATGGATCGTTTTAAATACGAGGTAGCTTCTGAATTAGGAGTACCATTAAAGCATGGCTATAATGGAGACTTAACTTCATACCAAAACGGAAGTGTAGGTGGATATATGGTTAAGAAAATGATTGCCGAACAAGAAAGAAGAATGGCAGGAAAATAACTATATATTAGCCTAGATGACTTTATCTCATGAAAGATTGTTACGTTACAGCATGCGAAATAGATAATAATCTAGGGGAGCCTATCTTAGGCTCCTTACATATTTTTTTATTTTCTATTGAATTATAGAAGATTATGAGATAGACTATTTATGACTGGATGTTAAATTATATACGAAATAAGGACGGGCTTTATGAGAGTAATTGCTGGAAAAGCCAGAAGAACAAATCTTAAAACCGTAGAAGGGCTATCTACTAGACCAACTACAGATCGCATTAAAGAAACACTTTTTAATATGCTTCAGAACCAATTGTATGACGCAAAGTTTTTGGATTTATTTGCGGGAAGTGGAGCCATTGGCATAGAAGCACTAAGTCGCGGTGCTAACAGTGCAGTATTTGTCGAAAACAATAAGTCTGCCATAGACTGTATTAAATCCAATGTGAAGGCATGCCATTTTGTAGAACAAAGTGAGATTTTGCAAATGGATTGTTTAGAGGCCATACGGAATTTAAATAGAAGAGGATATGTATTCGATTATGTATTTATGGACCCACCTTATGGATTATGCCATGAGAAGAACATTTTAGGTGAGCTTTATAGAGTTAATATTATTACGGAAGAAACGTTAATCATTGTAGAAGCTAATCTAGATACTGATTTTTCCTATTTGAGCGAGTATGGATTTGACCTTGTCAAAGAGAAGCGCTATAAGACAAACAAGCATATGTTTGTATGTAGAAGTAGCAGGAGTACGTTATAGGAGGTTAGTATGAGAATTGGGATATATCCGGGGAGCTTTGACCCTGTTACTTTTGGACATTTGGATATCATCTTACGATCATCTAAGATGTTTGATTTATTGATTATTGCTGTGCTTAATAATAGTGTAAAAACTCCACTATTTTCTGTGGAGGAACGAGTTGATTTAATTCAGAAAGTCACAAAGAATATGCGGAATATTTCAGTAGAAGCCTTTGATGGTCTACTTATTGATTATGCAAAGAAACGCAAAGCCTCGACTATAGTTAGGGGATTACGTGCTGTTTCTGATTTTGAATATGAGCTTCAGATTGCTCAGACAAATCATAAATTAAATTCCGAGATAGATACTGTATTTTTAACAACAAGTTTGGAGTATTCCTATCTGAGTTCTAGTATAGTTAGGGAAATTGCTAGCTATAATGGTGATATTTCCAAGTTTGTACCTGCAGAAATCATCCCTAGTATATTAGAAAAATATGAAAAATTGTGAGTTAATTTTATGAATTTATATAAATAATAATTTATAGGATAGTATGAACAAGATTGGAGTGTTAATATGGGACTTAGCAGAATTGAACAATTGATTGAAGATATTTATGAATTTGTAGAAAGCTGTAAGATGTCTCCGTTATCTTCTACAAAGGTAGTGGTACCGAAGGATCAGCTTTATGATTTATTGGATGAATTGCGTTTGCGTACTCCAGATGAGATTAAGCGTTATCAAAAGATAATCGCCAATAGGGATGCGATAATCGCAGACGCTGAAGATAAGGCAGCTACCATGTTAGCTGATGCTCAGGAAAAGACGAAAAATCTAATTAGTGAACATGAGATTATGCAACAAGCATACGCTCAAGCAAATCAAGTGTTAGAGCAGGCGAATAATGAAGCTAGACAGATTATGTCTAGTGCCAATGCAGATGCAAATCAAATTCGCACTGGGGCATTATCTTATACAGAGGATATGTTAAATACTGCTGAAAAGGTATTGGCTGATGCGTTTGAGATGATCAAGACTCGTAACAACAGTCTATTAACTGCTCTAGAGGATAATTTAACTACTGTTAGAAGTAATAAAAAAGAAATAACTGACCAACTTTATGGTCCTGCAAGTGTAGTAACAGCAGAACTAGAAGAAGGTCAGCCGGATATGGAAGCAGAGTTTGCCTTGGATGAGGATGCTTTTTTAAACCATATTGAATAATTATTAGGTTAGAACTTACATAGTTCTATTAGTAAAAAAGTTAGTAAAATAGTTATCAATGCATTGATTGCTTTATAAAAGATATACTTTCGAATGGATAGTCCTGATTGGTCTATTACGCTTTTGGTTTGTGCAATACTTGAGATTCCGCCAAATGCTGTAATAGGGAGAATTAGGGCTATTTTTGTTGCAAAGCTCAAAGAGGAGCCACCTATGGCATTAATTCCATTGGTAATTTCTAAAATTCCTACTGATAGCAAGCTATAAAAAGATGTCATAGGAAGAATAGCTAATATGACATTGGATAAGATGGAAAATAAAATAATATATCCACCCACTTTAGTTATTACGTCAAAACCATCCATAATGGCACCGTCTACAATTGCAAAGGTAATTCGTTTAGGTGGCTCAGTAGGCGCGAATTTACGTGGTAAATCGGCAGCCTTAAGTGTAATTTTTTCTGTTGTTTTTATATCATCTGGAGCTTTGAAAGTTTTAGTATGTATATGATAGACCCTTCGATACAATAAAGCGGTTAGTATCGCACTAAGGTATATAATACCTAATACTTGATATTGCATACCAGAAAGCTTCAAAGTGAGGATGGATATGTAACTAATAATGAACATAGGGCTTGCATTATTACAGAAGGTAAGAAGATACTGGCCTTCTTCTTTGGAAAGCATTTTATTTTTTACTAAATCGGAGCATGCCTTTGCTCCTACTGGAAACCCTGTTAGTAAACCAATAATAATGACGTAACAACCATTTTTAGTTACAGCAAATAGCTTATGTAAAACTGGATAAAATAATCTTGCTATAGCAGTAGTTAATTTTAAGTTGATAATTAAATTAGAAACTATGATAAAAGGTAGCAGAGTTGGCACAATCACATTAAACCATAGAAGAATACCATTTTCTGCACCTTTAATTGATGCCTTTGGAAAAATCAGCAATATGAGCATTAATGTAATAGTGGCTATTGATATAAGAAAGCGCACCGAGAGGGAAAGTTTCTTTAAGTGCATGATTTCTCCTTATGAGATGGATTATGGATTTGTTATAGTTTATTGCTCCTTGGCCAGGTTTATTCATTAGGATATGAGAATAAAAATCATTGAATTCGTAAAAAGATATTGAATAATGAAATAAAATCACATATAATTTATATAGAAATGTAAATATTTACCATATATGATTTGGAAGCACTATTATCACATTTTGTGAAGAATATCTGGGGAATATTAAGAAAGGGGATACTTATGTATAACGTTGTATTATGCGATGATGACAAAAGAATAGCAGCGCAGATGGAATATTTTTTTCATGCTAGTACTTCCTTTATCAAATTTCAAGTAGTTGCAACTGGGGAGCGACTTATAGAGTTGGTAAAGGGTGGGAGTGAATTCGATATTCTAGTGATTGGCAATATGTTAAAAAAACAGAATGGAATTATGACAGCCAAAGAACTTAGGAGTCTAGGTGTTCGATCGGATATAATTTTTGTCTCAGGCATTGACTGCTATTTTTATGATGCTTTTGAAGTTGAGGCATTTCGCTTTATCAAGAAGCCTCTCGACTGGAATATTTTTAAGGATTGTATTCAGCAAGCAATAGAGAGAATCAATAAGAATAATAAGTACTTTTTTTATAAAAAGGAAAATGTGATACACAAAATAGCAATTGAGGATATTCTTTATTTTGAAAGCAGTAGACGTATGATCGATATAGTCACCGTTTCTGGTACCCACACCTACTATGATAGGCTTGATACTGTAGAATCTTATATTTCACAAAAAAATTATGGTTTTATGCGAATACATAAGTCATACTTAGTAAACAGCCATCATGTTACAAAATATGAATATAGTAAGCTTCACCTATCTAATGGAGAGTTTCTCCCAATCAGTGAAAATAAGAGAATTCAGATTCGACAAACTTTCTTAGATTATATAGATGGCTTTGTGTGTGGTATTACAGAAAAAGCTGTAAGATAGTTAATTCTTTGCACATGTGGTATACTATCCTTTGAGATGAATTATTATCATAGAAAGGATGAAACTATGAATGACAATAATAAATTAAAAAGTAGAGAAGAGATAGATCCAAAATATAAATGGGCTATCAAAGATTTATATAATAGTGATGAGGAATGGGAAAAGGAATATTGTCAAGTAGAAGAATTTATTCCCCGTCTAGCATCCTATGAGGGAAAAGTAACATCCTCTTGTAATGAGCTTTATTCGTTTTTATCTTTAAGAGACACAGCGTCCTTTCTTTTGGAGCGCTTAGT
>JAEZQN010000241.1 GCA_023441145.1 Bacillota bacterium | reverse complement strand
CAGTAAAGGAAACCATGGAGAAAGAAGCCACCCAGTGGCTAAATACTCTAGAGATTCCAAAGGAAACCAATCGACTAGCCAAGATTGTCAACGAGACATTGGAGTAAGCTAGTTTTAATGATCAAAGTTAGCCACTATAACAAAGAAAAAGGACTATGTCTAATGTGCACCTCCATATGATAGATATATTTTATCTAGCATTTGAGGTCCACTCCATAGACACAGTCCTTTTTTGTTAATCAACTACCAGTTCATAGTATCAAATAGTGAAAGCTGATTCGAAGCCGGCAAATCTGACAGAATCCCTAAATCCACCATTAAGTCAATGACAGACTGACTGACTTTTGTTCTATTTTTAAAGTCATCCCTGGACATAAACTTTCCATCCTTTACAGCATCCACTACCGCTTCTGCTGCTTTGTCTCCTAGTCCATCTATGGTACTAAAAGAAGGCAATAGCTTACCGTCAATAATCTGGAAGTCCTTAGCCTGAGATTTATAGATATCAATCGGTAAAAACTCAAATCCTCTAGCGTACATTTCTTGAACAATTCGCATATCCTTATAGGTATCCTGTTCCTTCTTAGTCAGTTCGTTACTTCTCTTCTTATAATCTGCCATATAGTATTCTAACTTAGACTTTCCCTGACACATTAGCTCGTAACTAAAGGAAGAAGCACGAATACTAAAATAGGCTGCATAATAAGCAAGAGGATAATATACTTTAAAATAAGCTATACGAAAGGCCATCATAACATAGGCCACAGCATGAGCTTTAGGGAACATGTACTTGATTCGTTTACAGGATTCAATATACCAATCCTCTACGCCTTGCTCCTTCATAGCCTCTTCCATCTGCTCTGTTAAGCCCTTACCTTTACGAACACTTTCCATTATCTTAAAAGCAAGACCATTTTCTACCCCCTTATATATTAAGAAGGTCATAATATCATCACGAGTACAAATTGCTGTAGACAGTGTACAGTTTCCATTGGCAATAAAATACTGTGCATTGTTTAGCCATACGTCTGTACCATGTGAAAGTCCAGAGATACGAACGAGATCTGAGAAATTCTTTGGCTTCGTGTCTCTAAGCATCTGCATAACAAAATCCGTACCAAACTCAGGGATACCAAGACTACCACGGTCACAGTCCACCAATTTGTCAGGAGTAATACCAAGAGCTTCTGTCGTTTCAAATAACGACAATACCTTCTCATCATCAAAGCCAATCTTCTTGGCATCGATTCCTGTCAAATCCTCTAACATACGTATCATAGTTGGATCGTCGTGACCAAGTATATCTAACTTAAGTAGATTATGGTCGATGGAATGGTAATCAAAATGAGTCGTAATTGTCTTGGTTGACATATCATTGGCAGGTCTTTGCACAGGAGTAAAAGAATAAATCTCCTCTCCATGAGGTAGAACTATGATTCCACCAGGATGCTGGCCAGTAGTCCTTCTTACCCCTACGCAACCAGCTACAATTCGGTCTATTTCTGCATTTCTCTTACGAATACCATGTTCCTCATAATAATTCTTTACAAAACCAAAGGCAGTTTTATCCGCTAAGGTACCAATGGTCCCTGCACGGAAGGTATGCCCCTTTCCGAAGATAACCTCGGTATAATCATGTGCCTTACTCTGGTATTCCCCAGAGAAGTTTAGATCGATATCCGGTTCCTTATCTCCATAGAAACCAAGGAAGGTCTCAAAAGGTATGTCATGTCCATCTTTACATAGAGGCTCACCACAAACAGGACAAGGTTTATCTGGCATATCACAACCTGAACTACCAGCGAATTTCTTTACTTCCTCAGAAGTAAAATCAGAATAATGACATTTCCCACAATAATAATGAGCAGGAAGAGGATTAACCTCTGTAATACCTGCCATGGTAGCTACAAAAGAGGAACCAACACTACCACGAGAACCAACCAAATACCCATCCTCATTTGATTTCCACACTAGCTTTTGTGCAATGATATACATTACCGCAAATCCATTATTAATAATAGAATTAAGCTCATGCTCCAATCTATTTAATACCTGTTCTGGCAGATCTTCACCATACATAGAATGGGCCTTCTCATAACAGATTCGACGCAAGGTCTTATCTGAGTCAGGAATCACAGGAGGACATTTGTCAGGTCGTACAGGACTTATCTTCTCAATCATATCAGCAATTTTATTGGTGTTGGTAATCACCACTTCTTTCGCCCTAGCACTTCCAAGGTAAGCAAATTCCTCTAACATCTCCTCTGTAGTGCGGTAATAAAGAGGTGGCTGTCGATCCGCATCCTTAAACCCTTTACCAGCCATAATTACTCTTCGATATATCTCATCATCCGGATCAAGGAAATGAGCATCACAAGTAGCTACAACAGGTTTGTCATATCGGTCACCACACTCAATGACTCTTCTGTTAAGCTCCATGATATCCTCCATAGAGCTAACCTCATAATATTCACTTTCAATCATAAATTCGTTGTTACCAAGAGGTTGAATCTCCAAGTAGTCATAAAAATCGACCACTCGTTTTATCTCTTCCTCTGGTTGATTTCTTACGATAGCTTGAAATACTTCACCTGCCTCACAAGCAGAACCAATAATTAACCCTTCTCTATTTTCCTGCAATAAACTCTTAGGAATTCTAGGCCTTCTAGCAAAATACTCTATATGAGACAGAGATACTAGTTTATACAGATTCACTCGTCCAATATCGTTTTTTGCTAAGATGATTCCATGATAGGTAGGCATCTTCTTTATTGCCTCTGGGGTCAGTTTAGCAGCCTCATTAATTTCATGTAAGGTGCTAACCCCCTGTTCCTTAAGCATCTCAATAAACTTCACAAAGATCTCTGCCGTAGCAAAAGCATCATCTACAGCACGGTGATGATTTTCAAGTACAATGCCAAGCTCCTTTGCTACAAGGTTAAGCTTATATTTAGACAGGTTTGGAAGTAGATACCTGGCTAAGCTTACCGTATCAATTACCGTGTAATCAACCCCAATATCAAAAAGCTTACCCTTAGCCACAATAAACCCTACGTCAAAGGAAGCGTTGTGGGCTACTAGCACACAATCCTTACAAAATTCTAAAAACTCAGGTAAGATTTCTTCTATTCCCTTAGCATCCTTAACATCCTCATCTGTGATGCTGGTAAGCTCAGTAATGCGGCCTGGAATCTGAACGCCTGGATTTACAAAGGTAGAGTAACGATCTACAATCTGACCATTTATCACCTTTACTGCACCTATTTCAATGATATGATTGATATTAGAATCAAAGCCAGTAGTCTCCAAGTCAAATACGACACATGGAGTATCTAGGCTCTGTCCTTTATCATTTTCTACAATCTGCTTCGTATCATCCACTAGATAAGCTTCCATTCCATAGATAATCTTAAGTGGTGAATCCTTATCTACGGCATGATTTGCTTCAGGGAAGGATTGTACTACCCCATGATCAGTAATGGCAATGGCAGGATGTCCCCATTCCATAGCCCTTTTAATTAAGGATTTTACATTGGTAACTGCATCCATATCACTCATCACTGTATGGCAGTGTAGCTCAACACGTTTCTCTTCGCTCTTATCCATACGTTTTGTGGTAAAATCAGAGGTCTTTTTGATTCCTACCACAGAACCAATACTAACCTCTTTAGAATACGTATCATAAATAGCCATACCTTTTAGAAGTACAAAATTGCCCTTTTTAAGTGCCTCCATGGTATCCTTTGCTTCCTCTGCATTTATGAACAGCTTTACACTGATACTGTCTGTAAAATCAGTGATAGAAAAGATATATAACGTTTTTCCATTTCGAAGTTCTCTAGCATCTGACGCTACAATCTTACCATGAATAACAACTTCTCCAATTTCGTCTTGGATATCAATAATAGATACCAAATCTCCTTCAAAGTTTCGTCCATATACCACACTTGGATCTTCTGGAAGTTTTCTTCTTGGCGTAAAGGCACTCTTCTTATCCTCGTTGAATTTTCTTGTAAAACCTGCTGCCTCTTTCTTTTCACCAAAGTTACTAGAAGCACTCTTAGGCTTTTGTTTAACTTCTGTCTTAGCTGCAGCTTCTTTTGGAGTCAGTTCCTTAACAGTATTTAAAGTTTCCTTATTCTCCTGAGGATTTTCATTTGCTTCCTTCTGACGAAGCTTATGAAGTTCCATTGCCTTATTATAATCCTCTGTATCTTCCTTCTTTTCACTCTCATATAATTCCAAAGACACCTGTATGGTCAAACCAAACCGTTCCTCCATCACAGACGTCAAGAACTGCTTTAAAGTCTGAAAATAGGACTTGGATATAAAATTATCCTCCATCCTTATGGTAATGGTATTGTCTTTGATCTCATATTGATCATTACTAATATATAAGGATAAGATAGCACTCTCTTCTCTTAATTCCTCACATAAAGTAATCTTATATTGGTTCATAACCTCAGGTAGGCTATTGTTATACTTTAGATTATAATGCTCCTTTAATTTTATAGTCCAACCAGGAAATAGTCTTCTTTCCATTTGCTTTTCCATGGTCCTCATATACAGATAAGGAATGATATTTTCACTTTCTATACTAACAGTAATCACCTTTGTAGCTTGATGTAAGGTAACCTTATTTACCTCTACAAATTGGAACAACTCCACAAGCTTTTGATGAACTTCGAATTGATCAAATGAATCAAAAAATAACATAGCTTCCCCTCTTTACATTACTTCTTAAAGTTGTCTAGTTCATGACGAAGTTCGTCTAACAATTTATCCTCTGGAACCTTTTTTACTACCTCGCCTTTTTTAATAATAAGTCCTTCTCCTCGACCTCCGGCAATACCGATATCGGCTTCCTTGGCTTCTCCAGGTCCATTTACTACGCAACCCATCACAGCCACTTTAATATCTAGATCATAGCCTTGCACCATTGCTTCTACTTGATTGGCAAGATCAATGAGATTAATCTGGGTTCTTCCACAGGTTGGGCAAGAAACTACCTCTACCCCACCTTTACTAAGTCCTAGACTCTTTAAAATGACCTTTGCAGTCTTAATTTCTTCCACAGGATCACCTGTTAAGGAAACTCGAATGGTGTTACCAATCCCCTCATATAAAATGATTCCTAGTCCAACGCTAGACTTTACATTACCAGAATGAAGAGTACCAGACTCTGTGATTCCTACATGTAAAGGATATAAGGTCTTCTCAGCAATAAGCTTATGAGCTTCCACACACATTAATACGTTAGAGGATTTAATACTTACAACCAAGTTGTCATATCCTAGTTCTTCTACCATAGCTACCTTATCTAAGGCACTCTCTACAATACCAGCTGCTGTAACTTTACCATATTTCTCTAAAATGTGCTTTTCCAAGGAGCCACTATTCACACCAATTCGAATTGGGATCTCTCTCTCCTTTGCCATATCTACTACGGCCTTTACTCTTTCATTAGAACCAATGTTACCAGGATTGATACGAATCTTATCTGCCCCATGTTTCATAGCCTCTAGGGCTAGGCGGTAGTCAAAATGGATATCTGCTACCATAGGAATGTGTATCTGCTTTTTTATCTTTCCAAAAGCCTCTGCCGCCTCCATAGTAGGAACGGCTAGCCTGATAATGTCACAACCAGCCTCCTCTAGTCGTAAGATTTGGTCCACAGTCGCTTTTACATCTTCTGTTTTTGTATTTGTCATAGATTGTATTAAAATAGGATTATCGCCACCAATAAATCGATCACCAATCCTAATTATCTTTGTCTTATTTCTTAACATAAGTTATTCTCCTTTACTGGCTATACTCACCTTCGATTATTATACCACATTTGTATATAAAAATGAATTACTCTTAGAATCTCCACCTCATTACTACTAAGGGCAGATGATAAAAGCTGCCAACAGATATTCCCTGCTGACAGCTTATCAAAATTTTATTATCCAAAGATACGTATCAAATCATTATATACTACAAATATCATTAACAGCATTAACAGTACAAACCCAACAAAATGAACCAAACCTTCTTTTTCAGCAGGAATTGGTTTGCCACGAATCGCCTCTATGAGTAAAAATACAAGACGCCCACCATCTAAGGCAGGAAATGGAAGTAAATTCATTACCCCTAGATTGGCACTTAGAAGAATGACAAAAGATGCCAGACTTATGAATACCGTCTTAAAGTCAACCGCCTTGGCTGCCTCATAAGTGTCACCAATCATATCTACAATTCCAACTGGACCACTGATTTCATCTCGAGACACCTTACCCATAATCAATTGACCTACACTTGCTACTGTGGTCTTAATCCAGAATTTCACTTCTGAATAGCTGTATTTAACAATCTTTAGAGGATTGGTTTTCTTACCTGAACGAACTTGATTATACCCAAGCCCAAGGGTATAGAT
>JAEZQN010000212.1 GCA_023441145.1 Bacillota bacterium | reverse complement strand
CTCTATACTAGTGTATCAAAGAGTTTTATATTTATGACTCAAATTGTACGAGTTTAGGGAATATTTTTTATATAAATATTACATTCTAACTTTTTACCGCTTATTATTGCTGTAATTGTTGCAGACCCAGACAATACAGCAGTAACCACTCCCTCGTCATCTACCAAAGCAATCTTACTATTACTCTTCCATTTGACTTTCTTTTTTGACCCTTTAATAAATAATTGCTTTTTCTCTCCTACTAAGAGAGAAAGCTTTCGTTCACTAATACTAATTACCGTCACTTTACACTTTGCTATACCTGATTTTCCTTTCACAGTAATAATAGCTGTACCTACAGCCTTTGCATAAAGTTTACCAGAAGGCATTACATCCACAATACGAAAATTACTGCTATGAAAGGTTACTCTCTTATTCAAAGCTTGAGGTCGAAGTTGAAAGGTATCACCTACTTGTAAAAGCAATTTTTCCGCATTTAACCTTGTTGAAAAGGGTTGAAAAATAGGGTTATAATAAGCAAATCTAGACTTTTGTAAGATTGTATGAATAATGAGTATTATGCAAATGCCCATTATCATGGTCTTCATCAATTTATTCAAGGTAACACCATCATACTTATTCTTAATGTACTATATGAGAGATTAAGTAAAAAAATTAGAGTATAGGAAATGAATATAAAATTCACTTCCTATACTCTTTTATTGTTCTGACTCTTTATTAAGCTTATGATTCATTTTGTTTGAGATTTCACATATCACTAGCTCTACAACTAAACACACTACCATAATAGGAATTGCTATACTACTTTGTACTTTTTCCATAGCCCAAAAATACGAAAGAATAAACATTCCAGCCATAATAGCAACCATCAAAATTATGATAAAGATGAGGATTGTAGGTTTTCCAGTTTTCATTTCCTCTTCTTTCATCTGCTTTCTTTCTTCTTTTGTAAGTTTTTTTAAGTAATAATCAGGCTTATCTCCCATGATAATCCCCTTTCTTGTTTATCTTTAGGTTTATGCTATTTAAGCTTCATAATTGATTTTGTATGCATCCTCTGCTGTAAAGAGTTCATAATGATTAGTTTCTAACACCTCAACGGCTGCATTCACATCAGATACCTTAACAATAATGGAAGCATTTTCTCCCGTAGCAAGAGCATACATATACTCGATACTAATATCTCTAGCAACTAAGAATTCCAACAAAGTAAATAGGGCACCTATCTTATGTGGAAGTTTGATAGCCAAAACATCTGTTAACATAGCTGAAAAACCTGCTTCCTTTAACACTGCTTTCCCTTTTACTGGGTCTGAGACTACCATTCTTAGCATTCCAAATTCAGAGGTATCTGCAAGACTTAAGGAAACGATATTAATCTGATTTTCTGATAAGGTCTCTGTTACTTTTTCTAATCTTCCCTCACGGTTTTCAATAAATACAGATAGCTGTTTAATAAGCATAGTTCTCCTCCTTTTGACTAGATAAGTTTACGTTTGTCAATTACACGAACTGCTTTTCCTTCACTTCTTGCGATAGTCTTAGGTTCTACTAATTTAACCTTAGCAGCTACCCCTAACGCTTGTTGCAAGGTGTGAGAGATTTTCTTTGTAAGTTTCTCTAAAGCACGAATTTCATCGGAGAAGAATCGTTCTTCCACTTCTACTAATACTTCTAGTGTATCTAGGTTATCTACTCTATCGACTATTAACTGATAGTGAGGGCTTGTTTCACCGATTTCTAGTAAAGCAGATTCAATTTGTGATGGAAATACATTTACACCACGTATGATTAGCATATCATCTGAACGTCCTTTAAATCTAGACAATCTTGCTAAGGTACGCCCACATTCACACTTACCATAATCGATACTAGTTAAGTCTTTGGTACGATAACGGAATAAAGGAAGTGCTTCTTTTGTAATTGTAGTAAATACAAGCTCACCTGTTTCTCCTGGAGCCAGTGGTTCTAATGTATTTGGATCAATAATCTCTGGGATAAAATGATCCTCATATACATGCAATCCTGTGTGGAATTCACAGTCAGCAGCAACACCTGGACCCATAATTTCACTAAGGCCATAGATGTCATGAGCCTCAATATGTAGCTTTTGTTCAATTTCTTTTCTCATGTTTTCTGTCCAAGGTTCCGCTCCGCAAATAGCATGCTTTAACTGAATCCTATCAATAGCATTATGCTCTTCTAAGGCTTCTGAGATATGTAATAAGTAAGATGGTGTACAAGCGATGGCAGTTACGCCAAAGTCCTCCATCATAGTAATTTGTTTCTTTGTATTTCCTACAGACATAGGTACTACTGTAGCACCTAGATTTTCGGCACCATAATGAAGACCAAGTCCTCCAGTAAATAGGCCATATCCATAAGAGATCTGAATCTTATCCTTAGCAGAGATTCCAGACATAGCAAGCACTCTAGCAACACATTCCTGCCAGATTTCAATATCCTTTCTAGAATACCCTACAACAGTAGGTTTTCCAGTCGTACCAGAGGATGCATGAACACGTACAATCTGGGATTGTGGAATTGCAAACAATCCAAATGGATAATTTTGACGCAAATCCTCCTTTGTGGTAAAAGGAAGCTTATTAAGATCCTCTATCCCTTGTATATCTCCTGGCTCAATTCCCATTTGTTGCATCTTCTTACGGTAAAACTCAACGTTATGGTATACTCGGGATACCATTTTTCTAAGCCTAGCACTTTGCAGGGAGCATATTTCATCTCTGCTCATACATTCCTTGGCTTCATTCCAAATCATGGTGTCATCCTCCTACTCTACTTTTTTATGCATGTAAATGATATCCTATATCAAAAGCTGCTTTATTCACATCTATAGTTTTTGGTGGAACTGTCTTTTCAATCACAGTCACCCATGCATCATAAGGAATATCCATTCTCTTAGCAGCAACTCCTAATACGATACTATTAAATACCTTGGTGTTGCCGAGTTTTTTTGCTTCTTCCATAGCATTAACTTTGTATACCTTGTATTTTTCTTCTAAGCTTTCTAAAATACCTTCAGGATAGGTGGCTGCTCCAATTACTACTGGCATAGGGTCAATTCTCTGGTCATTGACAATAAGTACTCCATCCTTTTTTAAAAAGTGAGCATAGCGAAGGGCTTCTAGTCTTTCAAACGCAATTAGGACATCTGCTGTTCCTTCCTCTACAATTGGCTCTGCTACTGAATCTCCATATCGAACGAAGGTAACAACACTTCCACCTCTCTGTGCCATTCCATGTACTTCAGAAAGTTTAACATCATAACCAACATGAAGCATAAGGCCACCTAGAATTCTACTTGTTAATAAAGTGCCTTGACCGCCAACACCTACAATCATAATATTTTTTGTCATAGTAGCCCCCTCCTATAATTCCACTTTTTGTATTGCACCAAAATGACACAGGGTATCACAAAGACCACATCCGGTACACATAGTATCATTGATTCTAGCAGTTTTATTTTCTGACTTTGTAATTGCTGGACAACCCGGTTTTAAACACATTCCACATTTTTTACAAACCTCTGGGTCTACAGTATATTGGAATTTAACAGGTGCTTTATTTAATAACACACAAGGTGACTTTGTAATGATTACAGAAAGTTCATCCTTTGCAACTTCTTCTTTTACTATTCTTTCAAGTTCTACGATATCAAACGCATTAATCTCATAAACATTCTTAATGCCTATAGATTTACATAATTCCATTAAATTAATAGAATAGGTATCTTCCCCTTGTAAGGTCTTACCGGTAGCAGCATGATCCTGATGACCAGTCATACCAGTGGTAGAATTATCTAAGATCATTACGGTTCCTGTAGACTTGTTATAAACCATATTAATAAGGGAGTTAATTCCTGTATGCATAAAAGTAGAATCCCCAATTACCGCTACCCAGTTCTTAATATAGTCTTTTCCTTTTGCCTTTTCCATACCATGAAGAGTACTGATACTAGCTCCCATACATACCGTAGTATCAACCACACTTAACGGAGGTACTGCCCCTAAGGTGTAGCAGCCAATATCGCCAGCCGCATGTATCTTTAATTTATGTAATACAGAATATACACTTCTATGAGGACACCCTGGACATAGGATTGGTGGTCGATTTGGTACCACTGCAGGCTCGGCTAGATTTAGTTCTTCTTTTAAAATTGCTTTACGAATTAAATTAGCACTGTATTCTCCTTGACGGGTAAAAATATCCTTTCCAACACACTCAATTCCCCATGATTTAACCTGTTCTTCAATTACAGGCTCTAATTCTTCTACTATGTACAAAACATCTACTTTACTTGCAAATTCTTCGATTAAAGTTTTAGGAAGTGGATTAACAATTCCCAATTTTAAAACAGAGGCATTAGGAAGCGCTTCTTTCACATATTGATAAGGAATACCAGACGTAATAACACCTATCTTTGTATCTTTATATTCCAGCTTATTTACTGGAAAATTAGCTGCATCTAATATCATTCTGTTGTTTCTAGCCTCTACAACAACATGGCGTCCTTTCGCATTACCCGGCATCATGACATTCTTCGCTGGATTGCGTTCATATGGTTTGTCTTCCACTTCCATACGATCACATAATTCAACTAAGCCTTGAGAATGACTTAATCTTGTAGTTGTACGAACAATGACCGGTGTGTCATATGTCTCACTCAGTTCAAATGCATATTTGACAAAATCCTTCGCTTCTTGGCTGTCCGATGGTTCTAAAACAGGAACCATTGCTGCTCTAGCTACCATTCTTGTGTCCTGTTCATTTTGTGAGCTATACAAGCCAGGATCATCAGCAGCTACTAATACTAGTCCACCATTTACTCCAGAATAAGCTATGGTGTAAAGAGGATCTGCAGCAACATTCACACCTACGTGTTTCATGGATGCCATAGCTCTAACTCCACTTATTGATGCACCTATAGCGACCTCCATAGCGACCTTCTCATTAGGTGACCATTCTGAATAAATCTCCTTATATTTCACAATATTTTCGCTAATCTCAGTACTAGGGGTACCAGGATATGCTGCAGATACTTTTACCCCTGCTTCATACGCTCCTCTGGCAATAGCCTCGTTCCCAAGCATAATTACTTTGTCAGACACTTTTTATCCACCTTTCTTATACTCAATATGTACTCTTTTTAGGTATCTATAATATTTTTAAATAGATGACTAAATGTAAACATTAGCACTTTAATTCAATAAATTATACTATACCTTAACTTTAGTGTCAATGGAATGGAAAATACATTAGTCCCTAAGAATAAATGCATACAAAGGTTGACTTATAGATGAAAGCATTATAGAATACCTACAAAGATTTACTACATAACAAGGAGATAAATATATGGGAATGCGTTTAATAAAAGAAGTAATGTCTCCAGCTGAATTGTTGGCAACCTACCCACTAACAGCTGAATTAAAAGAATTAAAAAAACTTAGAGATCAGATGATTAAAGATGTATTTACCGGGAATTCAGATAAGTTTCTAGTAATCATAGGTCCATGTTCTGCCGACAGTGAGGATTCTGTATGTGATTACGTTTCAAGATTAGCAAAAATACAAGAGAAAATTAAAGACAAGGTTATCATTGTGCCTAGAGTGTATACAAATAAACCAAGAACCACTGGGGAAGGTTATAAGGGTATCGTGCATCAACCAGATCCTGAGAAAAAACCAGACTTACATGAAGGCCTTGTAGCTATGAGAAAGATGCACATCAGAGTAATGCAGGAATCTAATCTTACTGCAGCCGACGAAATGCTCTATCCAGAAAATTGGCCATATCTTGAAGATATTTTGTCCTATGTAGCAATAGGAGCTAGAAGTGTTGAGGACCAGCAACATCGTCTAACCGTAAGTGGTTTTGATATTCCTGCTGGTATGAAAAACCCAACCTCTGGAGATTTTTCAGTAATGTTAAATTCATGTGTTGCTGCCCAAGGTAGTCATACATTTTTATATCGCGGCTTTGAAGTAAAAACAGATGGTAACCCTCTCACTCATACCATACTAAGAGGGGCTGTGAACAAGCACGGTCAGTCCATCTCCAATTATCACTATGAAGACCTGCTTCGCTTACATACTATGTATAATGAACGAGACTTATTAAATCCTGCTTGTATTATTGATGCTAATCATGCCAATTCAAATAAGTGTTTTTATGAGCAACCTAGAATTGTTCGTGAGATTCTTTATAATCGTCAAAACTCACCAGAAATCAAAGAACTTGTTAAGGGTGTTATGATAGAAAGCTATATCGAAGAAGGGAATCAGGCTATACATGAGAGAATTTATGGTAAATCTATTACCGATGCTTGTATTGGCTGGGATACTACAGAACGCCTTTTATATATGATTGCTGACCATGTTTAAAAAGTAAGTGCATACCTCACATTAGGTATGCACTAATTTTATGCCCTTGGATGAGCTTTCATATATTCTTCTCGTACTCTAACATTTTGTGCAGCAACATAAGTATACGCTCTGCTAGAATCAGAATAACCCAACATTTCTCCCACTGTTGCAACATTAGCACCATTTTCGATCAGATGCATGGCAAAGGAATGTCTTAATACCTGTGGATTAATATCTGTTAATCCCATTCTATTACCATATCCTTTTACTATTTTCCAAAATCCTTGTCTAGTAAGTCCATTACCTTGCTGACTTAAAAAAAGTGTGTCATTGCTTCCTTTTTTCAAAAAGGAAGCACGGCTGTTATTCATATAGTTTTCTAATGCTACTCTAGCCTGTCCACCAAAGGGAATAACTCTTTCTTTTTTTAAATTATGGCAAGTCAAAATATTATAATTAAAATTCACATCTGTAATCTTTAAATCAATGAGTTCTGAAGTTTTGATTCCTGTCCCATATAGAAGTTCAAAAATTGCTTTGTCACGAAGACCAATTCTTGTACTTACATCTGGCATATTCATTAAGGTATTTACTTCTTCTATGGAAAGCATAATTGGTGCTTGATGTATAGGCTTAGGACCTTTTAAATTCTCTGTTGGATTTACAGCTATCATTCTATTTGTGATCAGATAAAGAAAGAATTTTTTTAACACAACGATATTACGAATAATCGTAGAAGAAGAAAAACCCTGCTTTTCTAGTTGTAAAACATACGAGTTTAATAAAGTCTCATTGACCTGAGGATAGGATTCAACTTTACATTGTTCCAAAAAAAGATGGAAACGGTTTAAATCCTGTTCATATGCGAGACATGTATTAATCGAATGTTGTTTCACATCTTTAAGATAGCTAATATATTCTGCTTCTATCGTCTTCATAATCTTTCTTACCCTCTTCCTATCAGTTCTTAGTATCTTAAGAATCAAATCTAAGAACAAGATATTTTATTACATTTGTATTCACATATCCTTCCATTAAACTAGCCAGTATTAAAGCAATGATAAGTATTATGACATATGGTATATATTGAGACAGCTTAACGTGTTCATGTTCTATTCTGGAAAAAAGTTGATAGTTTAATTCATATCCATTAACATAGAGCATTACAAACATTGGAACAATGATTAAACTTTGGGGAAAATTATACGCAAGAAAAAACAAAATTCCCTTTGCACCATACCTTAGTGTTGCGGCTGTGATTAAGAAACCAACACTAAAACCTTTATATATACAATGGCTGTATAGACATGGAGTGCCAATAATTGTAGTCACAAACAAACACATTAGGCCAAAGCTCTTGAAATAGGATACAAAAGCCATCTGCGCTACAGATAAGCCATCTATATTACTTTCTTTCAATGCTTTTATATAGTCTGGATTAAATAACACAAAACTATCTAAATAAAAGTCCTTTAAAACATTTCCTAATACAGTACCTAAAATAACCCCCAACAACAGGCATATCACAAATAACTTTTTGTATCCCATTCGGTAGGTAAAATCCAACAGATGTTTCATGATTAATCCTCCTGGTCCAATGCTGTACATTTATTGTGATAGTAAATCAGCTATATATAATTTTATGTCCAAGGAGGAGAAAACATGAATTACTTTTCTCTAAGTTGTTTATACGCAAGAAGGGCTGCCATTGTTTTAGCATCCTGAATCTTTCCTTCAAATATCATTTGTATCAACTCATCTAGGGAATGTATCTCCACATTTACATACTCGTCTTCATCCAAATTTTGTTTACCAGAAGCTAATTTGGTTGTATAGTAGATTCCGATATTCTCATTACAAAAAGCCACTGTTGTATATAGATCAAACAAATGTTTTACTTCTAATGCTTTATACCCTGTCTCCTCTTCACATTCTCTGATTGCAGCGACTTCCTTAGATTCCCCTGGATTTACTGCCCCTGCAGGAATTTCTAAAGTATATCTATCTATCGCATTACGGTATTGTCTAACCATAATAATATTGCCATCTTCTGTTACAGGAACAATGGCAGCGGCACCCTTATGGGCGATAAAATCCCACTGTACAATTTTATGATTTGGAAGTTCCATATAATCTGTATAAAAATCCACGATATGACCTTTATGTTCTAGTTTACGATCCACTCTTTTTATATCTTCCATTTTAATTTCCTCCTTATATATTATGTGTCACAATAAATACATGCTTATATCATGATGGTGATTGTTTACATAATAATTTTATGTCAATATGTATATTGTATTACATATTTTATTCTCTGTAAATACATAGTAGTTATTGATTAAAGAAATTACAATTAATCAACAACAATGTTCTATATAATAAAAAATAGCGAAACCCATATGAGTTTCGCTATAATTTTCAAACTTATTTTGCGTAATCAACTACTCGACTTTCACGAATAACGCTTACTTTAATCTGACCAGGATATTCAAGTTCTGCTTCAATTTGCTTTGAAACATCTCTTGCTAATAATACCATGTCTGCGTCATTGATTTGATCAGGTACTACCATGATCCTAATCTCTCTACCCGCCTGAATAGCAAATGACTTCTCTACCCCTTTAAAGCTATTTGTAATATCTTCTAATTGCTTCAGTCTGTTTGTGTATGTTTCTAACGTCTCTCTTCTAGCACCTGGTCTAGCAGCTGAGATTGTATCTGCTGCTTGTACAAGACAGGCAATTAATGTCTCAGGTTCAACATCACCATGATGATATTCTACTGCATTAATAACTGTTGACGATTCTTTAAACTTTCTACATAAATCCACGCCAATCTGAATATGTGAGCCTTCCATGTCGTGATCCACTGACTTACCAATGTCATGTAAGAGACCTGCTCGTTTCGCTAAACGAACATCTACTCCAACTTCACCAGCAAGAGGTCCTGATAATTGGGCTACTTCAATTGAATGTTTCAGAGCATTCTGGCCATAGCTTGTTCTAAACTTCATACGACCTAATAATTTAATTAGCTCTGGGTGAATACCGTGAACACCAACTTCTAAAGTTGCTGCCTCACCTTCTTCACGAATCATTACTTCAACTTCTTTCTGTGCCTTTTCAACCATTTCCTCAATTCTTGCAGGATGAATTCTACCATCAACAATAAGTTTCTCTAATGCAATACGAGCCACCTCTCGTCTAATTGGATCAAAACCGGATAAAATAACCGCCTCTGGAGTATCATCAATAATAAGATCTACACCAGTGAGCGTTTCTAGAGTACGAATGTTACGGCCTTCACGACCAATAATTCTACCCTTCATTTCATCGTTAGGAAGTTGAACTACAGAAATTGTGGTCTCAGCCACATGATCAGCAGCACATTTTTGGATAGCAGTGACAACATAATCCTTTGCCTTCTTATCTGCTTCTTCCTTTGCTCGATTTTCT
>JAEZQN010000204.1 GCA_023441145.1 Bacillota bacterium | reverse complement strand
GGGGATAAACTACCGCTAAGTGATATTGTATTGTCTGACAAAGAGGATTTATATGATTTTAATTCTTTGTCAGAAGAGGAGTACGGTGAACCAGTTTTTCGTAAAAATGTTCTCCCACCTGGTGCGGAAGAAGAGATAGAGCTTTCTTCCCATGCATTCGGTCAGAGGAAAGATATCGATACTACCATAGGTGCAATTGTTGTGTTAGATGATGAAGCTATGCTAGATAAATATACACAGCCATATTCTAAGGTGATTCAAGGAAATGCAGCGAATAGTGATGCCTATGAGGAAGTGAAAACACTAAGGTATACACTAAGTGTGGTCGGTTTACTTGAAACTTTTCAAAAATGGGATTTGCCAGAAACTTTGTTAAATGATGTCAGATTTAAATTGGATAAAGGGGCTAGTATAGAAAAAGCAGATCAGGAATGGTATAGTACTTTAGCTGAATGTAAGGGAATCTCATATCAATCTGCTTCTGAGACAAAGCAGTTAATGAAGAGAAATTCAGATAGTATTATGGCGGTATTCTATATTATGATCATTCTGTTGTGTGTACTCGGGGTAATTGCCATAGGCATTAAGCTGTATACTAGCATAAAGATGAAGAACCAAACAATTGCAAGGTTAAGAGCAATCGGAATGTCACTAACTCAATTAGAGAAAATAATTATACGACAGAATCTGATGTATCCGTTAGTAGGTGCAGTAACTGCATTAATTCCTATGGGTCTATGTCAGTTGCTTTTGGACTATATCAATAAAATGGTGTCCAGTGGTACTTGGGGTGGAGAAGTTATTATTCAAGGGGTGAGAGAAAAAAGTTGGTGGGAAGGTTTGCCTTATTACAGTAACTTATTCTCATACCACCCAGTTATAACGCTTGTAGTATTTGTAGTAGGATTTTATGTGCTACTATTAATTTCCACAGTACCACAGCTTATATACATGAAGAAACAGGTTATAGCAGAAAGCTATGATACGGATTCATTTTAGGAGGGGTAGTATGGAAAACATTGCACTTAGAACAGACAAGCTAAGTAAGATTTATAATATGGGAGAGAGCAAGGTAGAAGCCCTAAAATCAGTGAATATAGCCATTGAACAGGGGAGCTTTGTAGCTCTTACAGGAACCAGTGGTAGTGGTAAATCCACTTTAATGCATATGTTGGGTGGATTGGATATTCCTACTGAGGGAGATGTTTACATTCATGACGTGAATCTTAGCAAGTCCTCAGAAAACCAACTTGCAAAAGTGAGACGAGAGGAAATCGGATTTGTATTTCAGAACTTTTGTCTGATACAGGAGCTTAATGTAAAGGAGAATATTGTACTTCCGATTCTTTTGGCATCCAAAACAGTAGATGAGGAATATATAGGAGAGCTTATGGAGCAGCTTGGGATAGCTGACCGAGCAAAACATATGCCAGGTCAGCTAAGTGGAGGGCAACAGCAGCGTGTAGCAATTGCAAGGGCTCTAGCAAATAATCCATCTATTATTTTATGTGATGAACCAACAGGTAACTTGGATCAGAAAACCAGTGATGAAGTAATGGAACTATTACATCATATGCATAAGAAGTATCATAAGACTTGTTTGGTAGTAACACATGATGTACATGTTGCTAGTGGAGCAGATTACATCTTGGCGATTGAGGATGGACATATAGTAGAATAATAGAGAAAAGGATCAAGTCCGTTGTTTAGGACTTGATCCTTTTTTCTACTTCCTTCACCTAAAAAAATTACATATTTCTTCAATGACACGCTTATTCTTTTTATAAAGCCTATTATATTGATTTTTCGGCAATGGGCAGGCTACATAGCCAGTCTCAATGCAAAGATTTGGGATCTTTTTCTTATATGCCAACCAGTCTTCAAAGCAACCACAAGCTTTAGCTTTACTTTTGTGAGCTGGCATAGCATAGTATCCTGTTAGCTTGGAACTGATTTTTTTTAAAGATACACTTTGCTTGTAGAAGGTAGAAGATTTTTTTGCGGCATATCCCCAATAAATAATCTCTCCCATGGAGTGATAGTTAATCACAGTACTTGGTTTGATTTTGTTAACAAAACTCATTAGATATTTTGTCTCTGGTTCCGAACCAGCTTTAGAACCAGAGGTACCCTCTTTTCGCTTGCTCGGTAACTTCTCCCAACCACTTGGGAAATTACGATTTAAATCTACATTTCTTGCATTGCCTTTCCACCTAGAATAGGAAATACGAAGGCGTTTTTGAATCTTTATTACATTTTTCCGAAGAGTTTTATTTTGGATTGCTTTTGCCCCCTCCTGGGCGATAGAGATGCCATCGGGATTAACCATAGGAATAACGTATAGACAGACCTTATCATACAACTCTCGATACGTATATTTCTTATTGGAATACATGACATCGTAATTATTCAGCATTTCCTCAATGTTATCCATAACAAAGTATGGATTCATGTATTCTCTACCATGAATACCAGCCGTGACCAAGACAGATTTTTTGGCATTTGGATTACCAATACGTAGACAGTAAATATCTCGTTTATCTAAGGAAATTCCGATTTTCTGAAGCTTCACTGGCTTGTTAATCTGATGATACTTGGTAATACTTAAAAGGTCACCTACCATAGAGGTGTAACTGTATTTTCCGCTTTTACTGGATACATAATTAGTCGGTTTTAGATAAGGGCTCATTACAGTAACCTGAATTGTTTGCATAAAAGAAGGGTCTGCTACACTACTAACTGTAATGGTAGTAGTTCCAGGTCTTAAAGGCTTGATTTTGTAGGTATAACTGGTTTTCCCAGTTTCGCTAACTATTTGATACAAAGACGATTCTGTAACTTGTGCAACTTCACTATTACTGTTGGAAACGGTAATTTTGTCGCTACCAATCTTTGCCTTTATAATAATTTCTACATTTTGCATTTCAATAGTAGTCATTGTAATAGACTTAGTGGATACAGATAGGCTCTCTACTTCTCTAGCTTTGCTGATTATGTATATGGTTTTTTTGGTCCAGCCATTGGTACCGTCAGCAATATAAGTTTTTGTGGCCGTTCCTTCAGCCGTTACCTCAAAGGTACCATTTCCCTTGTTGGTAAGTATATTGCTGAAATCCTCGATAATTTTAGGAGGATTTATTGTATCGCTTTCTACTAAAGAGTCATAGATATTTGTAAAAGTATCGCCCACAGTTAAAGTGATGGTTTTCTTATAGGTACCTGGAATGTCATCCTCTACCCATTGGTTGTCTAGAGTGTTTACATCGATTACACTAAAGTTCCCGGCAAACACATCTGTGCTACAACTAATCAGAAGAAAGAATAAGAGTATTGTGACAGGTATGAAGAATTGATTATTATTCTTTTTCATAATGTACTCTCCTTATAATCTTTGGTTACATTAAATATCGACTTGTTTACAGTATTTTTGTATAAGTCTACTGAATATATTAATAGTATCATTTGTTACAGTTTCATAAGTTCGCCCATCTTCAGATAAAAAGTTTAGGGACATTCGCTATTTCAATGATTTGCCCAATGATATATAATGGTATGTGAAAAAGTGGATAGGGAGGACTAATATGGTAAACATCGACAAAGAAGAATTTAAAAAAAGCGTGATTGAAAACCTTAAGATTTTATATAGAAAATCTATTACAGATGCTACCAGTCAACAGGTTTATCAAGCTGTTTCCTATGCAGTGAAGGATATGGTAATAGACCGCTGGATGGCTACCCATAAGGAATATGAGAAACAAGACGCTAAAGTTGTGTACTACTTGTCCATGGAATTTCTAATCGGACGTTCCCTGGGCAATAATATTATTAACCTATGCGCAGCAGAGGATATTAGGGAAGCCTTAAGTGAGTTAGGAATTGATTTAGTGAATATTGAAGATCAGGAGCCAGATCCAGCGTTAGGTAATGGTGGTCTTGGCAGACTTGCAGCATGCTTTTTAGATTCCTTATCTACCCTAGGCTATCCTGCCTATGGCTGTGGAATTCGTTATAAATACGGAATGTTTGAACAGAAGATTGAGAATGGATATCAGATAGAGGTGCCAGATGAGTGGTTAAAATATGGCTATCCATTTGAAATGAAGCGTTCTGAGTATGCTGTTCCTATTAATTTTGGTGGATATGTACGCTATATAAAGGATGAGAATGGTAGAGAGCGCTTTGTACAGGAGAACTGTCAGTCAGTATTAGCAGTTCCATATGATATCCCAATTCTAGGCTACGGCAATAATGTGGTAAACACCCTACGTATTTGGGATGCAGAGCCAATCACTTCTTTTAACTTAGACTCTTTTGATAAGGGTGACTATCAGAAGGCAGTGGAACAGGAGAACTTAGCACGAACTATTTGTGAAGTGCTTTATCCGAATGACAATCATTATGCTGGTAAAGAGTTACGTTTAAAACAGCAGTATTTCTTTGTGTCAGCCAGCATACAGCGTGCTATCAGTAAGTATATGAAGAGGCATAACGACATTCATATGTTGTATGAGAAGGTAAGCTTCCAGATGAATGATACTCATCCATCTGTTACAGTACCTGAATTAATGCGTATTTTGATGGATGATTATGAATTGTCCTGGGATGAGGCATGGTCCATTACAACTAGATGCTGTGCTTATACCAACCATACCATTATGACTGAGGCTTTGGAGAAATGGCCAGTTGACCTATTTTCTAGATTACTTCCTCGCGTATATCAAATCGTGGAAGAGATTAACCGTAGATTTCTCATTGATGTACAGAGTCGTTACTATGGGAATAATCAAAAGTCTGAGAAAATGGCGATTATTTATAATGGGCAGATACATATGGCCCGCCTAGCAATTGTAGGTAGCTTTTCAGTAAATGGAGTTGCAAGACTTCATACAGAAATATTAAAGAACCAGTTGTTGTCTGATTACTATCAAATGACACCTGATAAATTCAACAACAAGACCAACGGTATTACCCAAAGAAGATTCCTTCTTCATGGCAATCCGCTGTTGGCTTCTTGGGTAACAGATAAGATTGGAGACCAGTGGATTACCAAATTGGATCATATGAAAGAGCTGGCTGCTTTTGCTGACGATAAGAAGAGCCAGAAGGAATTTATGAAGATTAAATTCGAAAATAAGGTTCGTTTGGCAGAATACATCAAAAAGCATAATAATATAGACGTTGATCCAAATTCCATCTTTGATATCCAGGTAAAACGACTTCATGAATATAAGAGACAGCTTCTTAATATCATGCATGTCATGCACTTATACAATCAGTTAAAGAAGAATCCAGACATGGATTTCTACCCAAGAACCTTCATCTTTGGAGCAAAGGCTTCTGCAGGTTATCGCCGTGCGAAAGCGATTATTAAGCTCATTAATAATGTGGGAGATGTTATTAATAACGACAAATCCATTCAGAATAAGATAAAGGTTGTATTTATCGAGAATTACCGTGTATCTAATGCAGAGCTTATTTTTGCAGCAGCAGATGTATCCGAACAGATTTCTACTGCAAGTAAAGAAGCGTCTGGAACAGGTAATATGAAGTTCATGTTAAATGGTGCAGTTACCATCGGTACTATGGATGGGGCGAATGTGGAGATTGTTGAGGAAGTAGGTAAGGATAATGCATTTATCTTTGGTTTAAGCTCTGATGAGGTTATCGACTTTGAACAACATGGTGGCTATAATCCAAAGGATATCTTTAATAATGATCCAGACATTAAGCTAGTGATGTCACAGATGATCGATGGCTTCTATTCACCTGAAAATGCGGAACTATTCCGTGAGCTGTATAATTCTCTATTGGAGACCAATGGTGGAGAAAAGGCAGACCAGTATTTTATCTTAAAAGACTTTAGAAGCTATGAGGCAGCGCAAAAGGAAGTTGATAAGGCTTACAGAGACCAAGCTCAGTGGGCGAAGATGGCCATTATGAATGTT
>JAEZQN010000096.1 GCA_023441145.1 Bacillota bacterium | reverse complement strand
GTCTTGGTGTAGAATAATCCTTGGTATTTTTATTTATTTGCATACTTAAATTATACCAAAAAATAGCTGTAAGCTCCATGCTTACAGCTATTTTTCTGTTAGGGGAGTTTTTTTACAGCCCCTTTTTGTATGGTCTTCTACAACTTAATTTTTCCAAGAAGGCTACCAAGACTTGTACTGGCAGTTCCTTCACTACTGTACTCTATAGGAACTTCTTCTATATCCTCTACAACAGCAGCGATATCCTCTACGGACTTCATATCTAAGCTAATCTTGCCATCTACCACATCTATAATCTTAACTTTAACCTCATCCCCTAGCTTTAACACTTCATTTGGAGATTTGATATGCTTTCCACAGATTCTAGAAATATGAACAAGACCTGTTACGCCCTCTCCTATAGTAACAAAAGCGCCATAAGGAGCAATCTTTTCAACAGTACCAGTTGTTATAATACCCTTCTGAAGACTACTTAACTTCTGCTGATGAGCCATTTCGGCATTCTTTTTTTCCACAACCTTAGCAGACAGTACTAATTTCTTTTTCTCAGGTTCTACTGTAATCGCTTGAACTTCAAGCTTTTTCATTACCCAATCCTCGAGATTCTCCACATAAGAAATGGATAACTGGGAGGCAGGAATAAATCCCCTTATACCATCTACATAAGCGATGACACCAGCATTTACTACACTGTCTACTGTAACAGTAAACACCTTCTCCTGTTCCATTGCATCTATTAAGGACTTCCAAGCTTCTTCACTGTATGCTTGTTTCTTGGATAGAATGACATAGCCTTCTCCATTGTCCACTTCAAGAACAGTACATTTAAACTGTTGTCCCTTTTCAATGTTACCATACATAGAAAAATGAGGGTCATCACTCAATTCTTCTATGGAAATCTTACCTTCTGCATAAGAACCGATATCTACTAGTACTCCATCCTCTTTTATATCAATTACGGTGCAATTGACAATATCTCCTTCTCTCATTCGATGGAAGGAACGATTAATTTCCTCCTCGAAATCAGCCATCGTAAGTTGTTCTTCTACTACTTTGTTTTCTGTTTCTGACATACGTATACGTCCTTTCCTAGCATTTGTTTTATTCAACATGCTTTACTCGAAACCAGTAAGAGTAAAGATAATGAAAACCTAGACTCTCGTAGATTCTCTTGGCAATCTTATTATCCTTTACTACTTGAAGGTATGCTTTATGAATATCTCTAGCTTTAGCCTCGGTCAAAAGAGCAGAGCATATATTCTTTGCTAAACCATTCCCTCGAAAAGCTTCCTCCACATAGATGGCATAAATCCCAATATGATCCCTTTCCATAATGCCAAGACCAGTGGCAATTATCCTTCCCTCATGACGAACACAGGCAGAGATTATATCTCTTGGAATTGCCTCATACATCTTGGGTACGATGGCAAGATGATTAGGATTGGTGGTCTTATTTAAGCGAAATAAGTCTTTGATCCAGTCCTCTGAGATATCATTTTGAAGTTCTATCGTCATGGAGGTCTTAGTAGGTGGGACAAAATTATTAAGCTCCAGTACATAGGTATCTGTCTCATGCTCAATGGTATAGTCCTGAGTGGCTAAATACTGATTTAATTGGGAATGGAAAAGTGGATTAATTTTGAAGACAGAGGGGGTATGAAGCCTCTTATAATTAGCTTCACAATAAGCTACCTTCTCAGTTAAGGATAGTTTAGAGGCTCCAATAATATTCACACAGTTAGTACGATGTGTATAAAAATCGGAATACCCTATAAGCCAGTCGTCGTAAAGCTCCGTTTTATAAGAAGGCCAGGCATTAAAAGAGAGTTCCTCTACAAATTTTATGTAGTTATTTTTAGTAATGCCCATTCATTGGCCCCCTTACTGACGGTGTGATTAAACCATGTAAAAGTATTATAGTATAAAGTGTTAGAGGGTTTCAAGGGCTAGGGAGAAAAATGTTTTGGCACCCATAGGATGTATTGCATATGATAAAGAATACAGGGGAAAAGAGGTATTGTATGTTTAATCACATAGAAAATGGGCATCCTATAAAAAACGAGTGGGGTGATAGATTGGCAGAAATGTATGCAAAATTAATTCTGGAGGGAAAGCGATTTTTTGCCGAGGTTCCCAAGGAAGTCAAAGAAGAAACCAGGCGACTGCTAATAGAGATGGGCAGAGAAGACCTGACAGAAGAATAAAGAAAAGGGTCTGTTACAAGATTTGTGACAGACCCTTTCAATGATTACATAAGCCATATATTTACAGAGAAGGAAGTTACTGAATTCCAGGAATTTTAGGTAGTTCGCTAAAGCTCTTTTCTAATTCTTCATCTGTAGGAATGTAGTCGGACATGTTGCCCTCTCGGAAAGCAGAATAAGCAGACATATCAAAATAGCCAGTTCCAGTTAATCCAAATAAGATTGTTTTTGCTTCGCCAGTCTCCTTACATTTAAGAGCCTCATCAATAGCACAACGAATTGCGTGGGAGGATTCTGGAGCTGGTAAAATGGTCTCATACTTGGCAAACATAGTTGCAGCTTCAAATACTTTTGTTTGCTCTACAGAAACAGCTTCCATATATCCATCATGATACAATTTTGATAAAATAGGGCTCATACCATGATAACGAAGACCTCCTGCATGGTTAGCAGATGGCATAAACGTACATCCTAAGGTATACATTCTTGCCAAAGGAGTTACTTTGCCAGTGTCACAGAAATCGTAAGCATAACGGCCTCTAGTAAGGGAAGGACAACTAGCTGGTTCTACGGCAATTAGTCTAGGATTTGCTCTGCCTAATAACTTATCCTGAGCAAATGGAGCAATTAAACCACCTAGATTAGAGCCGCCACCAGCGCAACCGATCACCATGTCTGGATACTCATCAATTAACTCCATAGCTGTTTTGCTTTCAAGACCTATAATGGATTGGTGAAGAAGTACTTGATTTAACACAGAGCCAAGTACATACTTACAGCCTGGGGTAGTTACAGCCTTTTCTACTGCTTCTGATATAGCACAGCCTAAGCTTCCACCACTTTCAGGATACTCTGCCAGTATTCCACGTCCAGCATTTGTGGTATTACTTGGACTAGGGATAATGTTAGCATCAAAGGTTTCAATAATTGCTTTTCTGTAAGGTTTTTGCTCATAAGAGCATTTTACCATATACACAGTAAGTGGGAGGTCATAGTAATCACAAGCTTCTGCAAGTGCTGTTCCCCACTGGCCAGCGCCTGTTTCTGTCGTTAAGCTAGTAAGACCCTGTTTCTTAGCATAGTATGCTTGTGCCACAGCAGAGTTTAGCTTGTGGCTTCCAGAAGTGTTATTTCCCTCAAATTTGTAGTAGATTTTTGCTGGAGTACCTAGTGCTTTCTCTAAATTGTACGCACGAATCAATGGAGACGGACGGTACATCTTGTAGAATTCTTGAATCTCTTCTGGGATATCAATGTAGCGGGTGGTATTATCCATTTCCTGCTTTGCAAGCTCCTCACAAAATACAGGGTAAAGTTCCTCTACAGTTGCTGGTTGAAATGTGCCAGGGTTTAACATTGGATCTGGTAGGGACTTCATATCTACTCTTAAGTTATACCATTGCTTTGGCATTTGCTCCTCAGATAAGTAAATACGATGTGGAATCTTTTTCATAATCATTTCTCCTTTCTTATATCAGGTTTTTCGTTATAGCTGCATAAAAAAAGACCTTTGTCACAGTATTTCTACTGGGACAAAAGTCATATTATACTTCTGCGGTACCACCCAAATTGACGTTTATCACGCCCACTCACTTCATATACTGACATATATGCTCCCTTTGTAACATGTGGAGATCACGTTAGGCATTACTTGGAATGAATCCTTTCTTCCTACCCTCATAAGTCCATTCAGTAAAAATACTGATGTTACGCTTACACCCTCCGTAACTCGCTGTAAACAGTTGGTTCCTACCTACTCTTCTTATTCAACGGTTTGTTCTATTATTATGTTAACTAATTATGATTAGTATATACAGTTTAGAATAAAATGTCAATCCAGAATTTTCTAGATAATAAAACTTTATTTTATTAGGAGAAGAGTAGAACTAAACGTATTGAGATAAGTATTAGAGTATGATAACATAAGGTAAAGGTATTTTATTGGGAAAGGGTGCTCATATGCGTTACGTAAATATATCAGAGTTAGAAAAACTTAATGGCATATATATCAGTAATATTAATGTGGGAATGGAAGAACATCTTTGCTATATTCTACAGGGAAGTAAAGAGCAGCACTATAAACTCCTTGTAGAACTTGGGAAGTTAAATGAGCCAGATGGTTCCTATGTTGACTTTTATTATAAGAGAATTGATGATTCCAATATTAACCTTATCAGAAAGCATTTGACCGAGGAAGAGAACTGTCTTTTGGACACTGCAATAGAGAAAGCAAAAGAGACAAAAGAAGAAGAGGAGTTCATTATAACAGAGTTAACCAAAGAGAATCTTAAGCTATTTCTTTCTCTTAGCTATCAAGAGCTTTTATTTTCTAGTTTTTATTTTACTCACCTTCCATGTACTATCTGGAGTAATTATAGAGGGAGATTTGTGCTATTTGCAAAAGAGCAAAGGTACTGTGACAAGGTGTTAGAGCTGGCGAAAGAGATAGGTCTACTCATTGACAAGTAAGCGATACATTACTTTATGTAAGAATGAGGAAATGTAGTTCCTTATGATTGACAGTCCGCTTTAGTGGTGATACAATAAAAATAGACTTAATTGTTTTGTTAGCGTTGGGGGACGCGAGAGAGCAATACATACAAAAGGAGCAGGCTAAGCACAGTGGGTGCTTACCCTACTCCTTTTTTGTTGT
>JAEZQN010000011.1 GCA_023441145.1 Bacillota bacterium | reverse complement strand
ATAAGTCTAGACGAGTGCTAGAAATTGTAGAGGTGCTGGATGTAGAAAATCAGGAAATAAAGACACAACCACTATACCTATTTCAAGAGGAGGGAGTGAACTCTGACGGTAGAATTATTGGGAGCTTAGTTGCTACTGACAACTCATTAATAAACACTAATAAATTAGAAAGGGCTGGGTTACTATATGATGACTGTTGATTATACAAAGATAAGAAAGGAGGATACTATAAAAGCTCTTGCTATAGGGGGAATCGTGTTAGCGCTTATAGGCTATCTTTTTTACCAGAGTGTGGTAGCGATGGTTTTAGTTCAGGTTTTGCTACTTCCCTACTATCGAAGTTACAAAAAAGAGGCCTATCAAAAAAGACTTTGGAATATAAATCAGGAGTTTAAGGAGTTTCTGTTGAGCTTAAGTGCAGCTCTAAATGCAGGCTATTCTGTAGAAAATGCTTTAGTTGAGAGTAGGGAAGGACTGAAGCATCTATTAGAGGAGAAGGCAGATATGATGGGGGAGCTAGATTATATGATTGCACAGCTTAAGCTTAATATGACAGTAGAAGAGATCTTTATAAAGTTGGGAGAGCGCTTACCTATTGAAGACGTACATAACTTTGTAGATGTTTTTACTACTGCTAAAAGGACAGGAGGCGACATCATTCGTATTATTAATTCCACTAGTACTTGTATTCGAGATAAGGTGGAAGTGAAAAGGGAGATTCAAACCCTTGTTACAGCCAAAAAATTTGAAGGGTTGATTATGTGTCTTGCCCCCATGGGTATTCTTCTCTACCTACACTTTGGTTCTCCTGAGTATATGCTCCCACTATATCATAATATAGTTGGAATCTTTATTATGACTGTTCTTCTTGCTATATATGGATTAGCTTATACCCTTACGAATCGTATTATGTCAATCGAAGTGTGAGGTAGGGCTATGATTATTATTGTATTACTCTATAGTATCTTTCTTCTTCTATTTCTTATTTTTAAATCTTATCAAAAAACCTATTTAAAAACCATCTCTAAGAAAACATATCATCTTACTTTTCTATTTCCTATAAGCCTTATGATAGCAGATACCATTCGAACCTTACTTCCAAAGCAACATACTAATCGTAAAGAAAAATGTAAGGCTCTTTATGTATTTGAGGATAGTAATGAGAAGAGTCGTCTTTTTCTAACCCAAATGATTTCTTATGCCATAGGGGTATTACTTTTATTTAATACCTTTGCTTTAATTATGCAAGTTACTCAGTCTAAGGAGGCTGAAAATGTAGAAGAGAGTATTGTGAAGAGGCCAGATTACGGAGAGAAGAGTCATTCAGAATCCTACCAGGTAGTGATTGATAATGAAGAGTTCACTGATAATGAAGAGATTACCTATAAGGTGGCACCAAGAGTCTATACTGAGGAATCCTTTTGTGAGGCATTAGAGCAGGCTAAAAAGTATATTATGCAAAAGGTATTAGGGGAGAATAAAGCTGCAGACAACATACGATACCCGTTAAACCTAATCAAGACAATACCAGCTTTAGGGATAAAGGTTAGTTGGATCCGTGATGATGAGGGAATGGTTCAATATGATGGGAGTATTGTAAAGAATAACCTTACACAAGACAAAAAGGTCACTCTAACAGCAGTAGTTAGAAACGGTAGGTTTGAGGAAGAGCTTGACTTCGTATTTACGCTAAAGGCTTATGAACAATCTAGTAAAGAAGCCCTTCTTCAGAAGATTACTACAGCAGTTCATGAGGTTGATAACGCAAATAGTACAGAAAAGGAATTTATGCTGCCTGAAGAGGTGGATGGAACTAAGGTCTATTTCTTTAAGGAGAAACATCAGCAATACATCATTGTACTGTTTTTAGGAGTACTTCTTGCCATTCTAATACCAATATTAGCGGAAAGGAGGTTTAAGGAGCAACTAGAACAACGCGAGAATGAGCTTAAAATGGATTACCCAGAGCTGGTAAATAAATTGGTACTACTACTAGAAGCAGGTATGACGGTTACTAGGGCATGGGCAAAGATTGTAGAGGATTATGAAACGGATGTAAAACAGAATAAAAGAAGAAGGAGGTATGCCTATGAAGAAATGCTAGCAAGCTATTATGAGTTAAAAAATGGTCTTAGTGAGAGCCAGGTATATGACAATTTTGGGAGAAGAATAAAGCTTACCCCATATATGAAGTTAAGTTCTCTTCTGGCTCAGAATACGACCAAGGGAATGGAAGGTCTTCTTTCCTTTATGAAAGGAGAATCTATGGAAGCGTTTGCAGAAAGAAAAGAGCTGGCAAAGAGACTTGGGGAAAAGGCAGGCACAAAGATGCTGCTGCCTATGGGCCTTATGCTGGCAGTAATTTTAGTAATTATAATAGTACCGGCCTTTACGATGTTTTAATGAGTCGTACTATTGGTAAATAAGAGAGGAGTATGTAAATGGAATATATGAAAGAAGTAGCTAGAAAAATTAAGAATGCAGCACTGAGGTTTGCCCATGAAGATGATGGAGTAGGAGTAGTAGAGATTGTATTGATACTTGTGATTCTTGTAGGTTTAGTACTTATCTTTAAGGACCAAATTGGAGATGTGGTAAGTAATGCTCTGGAATCGTTTTCAAATGATTCATCTGAAATTATTGGATAAGAAGGAGTAAAAGATGAAACAGATTAGGGGAAGTATCACTATATTCTTAACGTTAGTAATGGTATGTATCATATCCTTAATAGGTACTATGTTAGATTTAGCTAGATTTGAAATAGCAAATCACCTGGCTTACAATGCCCTAGTTACAGCAGTTGACTCTGAACTAACCAATTACTGCAAAGAGATTTATGAAGACTATAAAATCTTTTTATTAGAAGGGGGACAGAAGTCAGAAGACATGAGTGGGGAGGAGTATGTAGAATCCATTAAAGAGTACCTAACCTACTCCCTTGAACCCCAAAAGGATATACAGATAAAAGACATATCGCTTCCCCTGTCTACTACAGATTTCTTGGCAATAGAATTAAAGGACTGTACGTTAAAGGGTCAGACCATGATTACTGATCAGGAAGGGGAGATTTTTCAACACCAGGTCGAAGAGTATATGAAGTATCATGTTCCAGCTGAGCTGGCAGAGAGTCTGTTGAGTAAGCTCAATTTGTTACAGAACACACAAACCACCATGTCTGTCTTTCGAAAAAAGATGGCAGTGGAAGAAGAGGCAGCAAAGATTAGTCAGTCGGTGTTAGATTTGATTACCCTAGTGGAAGGTTTGAGCTTTGAAGGGGGAGAGTTAGAGCTCACCAATCAGTATTTTATTGTAATACAAAAGTCCTTTGGAAAACAGTTTTGTACTGAGAAGGTAGGTCCTAAGGCAGTTGCCATTAATCATAACCTAGTGTGGGATTCACTAAGGGATAAGTACATCAATCCTGTTACAGTACTTACTACGATTCAGTCAGAGAATGAAGAATTAATAACCCTTAATCGGGAGAGTAAGGAGCTTAAGAATCAATTAGAGAAAGAAACTGATGGAGAGAAACGAACACAGATAGAAGGGGAGCTTTCACAACGAGAGGATAGGATGCAGGAGCTTAAGGATAGTATTGAGAACGAAGGACTTACTCTCATTGAACAAGCCAAAGGAATGCAGGAAAAGATAAGAGAGGCCATAGACATCATTGATGGTCTCAAAGGGAGAAAAGAAGCCTGTGAGAGTAAAATGAGTGAGTTTGAAGCCTATTTAGGGACTCAAAAGAATAAGCTTGACGGGGGTTCCTATAAGGCAGTCACAGAGGAACTGGATGAACTAAAGGAGTATCTTTGTAACGTAAATGAGGAAGGAGTAGATACCTCCATTATAGGAGATGTCATGGCAATGAAGCAGTGTCTCACAACGAATCTTAATGCCATAGAGCAGACGGTTGCTTTAGAGCCATTACTTCAGAAAGAGCTAGATCCAGACCTGTTAAACCGAAAAGCTGAAGTAAATAAGACTATAGATACATACAAGGGTTATACCCTAAGACCTCTTCAATTTGATTATACCAAACTGAATACAAAGCCCAAAGAAGAGAGCCCTGTTGGAGGACTTGGTAGCTTTGTGGAGAATGGGATATGTGATTTGATTTTAGAGGATGCTAGCAATCTTTCTAAACAAAGTCTGAGTAATAGTATTCTTCCCAGCAACAATATGACACCAGCCTCAGGTGAAGAGGATGAGGAGGATGAGAGTACCGATTTAGCTAATGAGATTTCCAATCAGGATATGGAGAATAGTAATATTGATTCAAGTATGGAAGAATATGAATCTATCTGTCAGCAGACTGTGCCAGAAGAAAATGCTATAAATAATATAGCACGAAGGGTGTTACTTAACTCCTATGGATTAAGTTATTACAAAAATTATGCCTCTTCTTATAAAGCGGAGGACAAAAAC
>JAEZQN010000044.1 GCA_023441145.1 Bacillota bacterium | reverse complement strand
TCTAAGGTCCAGATATCGGTATGAATGGCTTTCCCTTCCACAATGTTCTCAATAAGTGTCTTCTTGTTGTCAAAGACTGGTGTCTGTGGTAAATATTCCACATGCACCTGATTTCCCTTCACGACTCTTCCCTCGTCCGGCTCCACAAGACCTGCTACAATCTTTAATAGGGTAGATTTCCCTGTTCCATTTATTCCAATTAATCCAATCTTCTCCCCTTCATTGATACCCATGGACGCATTTTTAAGTAAACAGCGTTCAGTATAACTATGGGTTACCTCTTGTATGGTTAATAAATTCATTTTAAAACTCCTAACCTATTCCATTTAATTTACAAAAATTCACGTAAAGTCATTCTATCACAGGAAAAGCTACTTTTCAACGAGAGAAAAGGCTTGCAAATTCTATTAGATAAGGTAAAATAGATATGGTTATTGCCTAGAGGAATGCTAGGCAAATTAAAAGATTGAGAGGTTATATATATGATTCAAGCTGCAAATGTAACTTTACGACTTGGAAAACGTGCCTTGTTTGAGGATGTTAACATAAAATTTACCGAAGGTAACTGCTACGGCCTAATTGGTGCAAATGGAGCAGGTAAATCTACCTTCCTTAAAATTCTTTCTGGACAGCTAGAGACAACTAGTGGTGATATTATCATCACTCCTGGTCAGCGTCTTTCTTTCCTACAACAGGACCATTTTAAGTACGACCAATATGATGTTCTTTCCACTGTTATCATGGGAAATCAACGTCTATATGACATCATGAAGGAAAAAGATGCTATCTATGCCAAAGAAGATTTTACCGAAGAAGACGGTATTCGTGCTTCTGAATTAGAAGGTGAATTTGCTTCTATGAATGGTTGGGAAGCAGAAAGTGATGCTGCTACTCTCCTGAATGGTCTAGGTATTGAGACAGAATTTCACTACAAGCAAATGAACGAGTTAAGTGGTTCCCAGAAGATTAAGGTACTTCTTGCACAAGCATTATTCGGTAACCCAGACGTACTTCTTCTCGACGAGCCTACCAACCACTTGGATATGGAAGCGATTCGCTGGTTAGAGGAGTTTTTAATTAACTTTGAGAACACCGTAATCGTGGTATCCCATGACCGTTACTTCTTAAATAAGGTATGTACCCACATTGCTGATATTGACTATGCTAAGATTCAGCTTTACGCTGGTAACTATGACTTCTGGTATGAATCCAGTCAGTTAATGGTAAAACAGATGAAGGAAGCCAACAAGAAGAAGGAAGAAAAAATCAAAGAGTTACAGGAGTTTATCCAACGTTTCTCTGCCAATGCTTCCAAATCTAAGCAAGCTACCTCCAGAAAGAAAGCCTTAGAGAAAATCGAACTAGATGACATCCGTCCATCTAGCCGTAAATACCCATACATTAACTTCCAACCTACTCGTGAGATTGGTAATGAAGTATTAACGGTAACTAACCTTTCTAAAACCATTGATGGAGTAAAAGTATTAGATAACATTTCCTTTATTGTGAATCGCGAAGACAAGATTGCCTTTGTTGGTCCTAACACATTAGCTACTACTACTCTATTTAAAATCTTAGCTGGTGAGATGGAGCCAGATGAAGGAAGCTATAAATGGGGCTTAACAACTTCCCAGAGCTACTTCCCTAAGGATAACACCAAATACTTTGACTGCGACGACACTATCGTAGATTGGTTAATGCCATACTCTCCTGAAAAGGATGTAACCTACGTTCGTGGATTTATGGGACGTATGTTATTTGCAGGTGAGGAAGGCGTGAAAAAGGTTAAAGTTCTATCCGGTGGTGAAAAAGTTCGTGTTATGTTGTCAAAAATGATGATATTAGGTTCTAATGTTTTAATTATGGATGAGCCTACCAACCATTTAGACATGGAATCCATCACTGCATTAAATAATGGTGTAATCAAATTCCCTGGAGTTGTTCTTTTCACTTCTCAGGATCATCAGTTTGTTCAAACCATTGCAAATCGTATTATGGAGCTTACACCAAATGGCTTAATTGACAAGGTTTCAACCTATGATGAATACCTTGACAATGATGAGCTTGCTAGAAAACGTCAGGTTATGAATATGGTAACCGATGACGACAACGACTAGAGCTACCTTGACAAAAAACGTCATTCTAGGGTAGAATGTGAGTATTATGTATAGTTAATAGTTTTGCATAGAAGAAATGACTTCATGAATGCTTCGGCAATCAAATGAAAATTTTGATTGCTGGGGCGTTATTAAGCTAAGAATTAAGATACATAATAAGAATATATATTTTAGGAGATGGTATTTTGGACCCGAGTGTCACGCAATTAATTATTTTATTTATTCTCATTCTTTTATCAGGCTTCTTTTCATCTGCTGAGACAGCTCTTATGACAGTGAACAAGCTTCGTATTCGTTCCCTTGCTGAAGATGGCAACAAAAGAGCAATCACAGTAAACAAATTGATTGAACATCCTGCTAAGATGCTAAGTGCAATCTTAATTGGCAATAATATAGTGAACCTAACTGCTTCCTCTATTTCCACTACCCTTGCTACAGATCTAGCAAATAAGAGTGGTCTTGGTATCGAAGTTAGTTTAGCAGTCGGTATTGCAACTGGTATAATCACTTTGATGATTCTGATTTTTGGTGAGATAACTCCAAAGACTTTAGCTACCATTCATGCTGAGTCTCTTTCCTTACGCTATGGAACAGTAATCTTCTACTTTACTAAGTTATTTACTCCTTTTATTTTTCTGATTAATAAGCTTTCTATTGGACTTTTACTCGTATTTCGAGTAAATCCAAATAACAAGCCTCAACAGATAACAGAGAATGAACTTAGAACCATTGTAGATGTCAGCCATGAGGAAGGCGTTATTGAGAGTGAAGAACGTAAAATGATTACAAACGTGGTGGATTTTGGTGATTCCATTGCAAAGGATGTTATGGTGCCACGTATCGATGTCGAGTTTGCACAAATCGACCTTAGCTACGATGAACTTGTACAGCTTTTCTCTGAAAATATGTTTTCTCGTCTGCCAGTATATGCAGATACCAGAGATAACGTATTAGGTATTATTAACTTAAAGGATGTATTTTTCTATCAGGGTGAAAAATCTGAATTTCATATCAGTGACATCATGAGAGAGCCTTATTTTACCTATGAATTTAAGCATACCTCAGAGCTTCTTACTGAAATGAAGCAAGAGCACATTGCTATGGCAGTAGTAATGGACGAATATGGTTCTACAGCAGGTGTTATCACTTTAGAGGATTTGATTGAAGAAATTGTCGGTGATATTCGTGATGAATATGACGGCGATGAAGAAGATGATATAAAGGCAATCAACGATAAGGAATATATGGTTGATGGTGCTACTAAGATAGACGATATTAATGAAATATTAGAATTAGGTATCGAGGCTGAGGATTATGATTCTATTGCAGGTCATGTAATTAATCTCCTTGACCACCTACCTGATGAGGGTGAATCTGTAGTCGATGATAATCAGGTTACCTACACTGTAGAAAGTGTAGAAAAGAGTCGTATTGACAAGATTCGAATTCTTCTTCCAGATACTACTTCTGATGAGGAAGAGGACAAGAAAGAAAAAGAAGATAAATAAAGTGTAAGGGGCCATGGCACTCTATGAGTGACATGGCCCTTTTGGTTTATACGGTGGTGAAAAGTAACCCCATAAAAGGCAAGCTTTCGCATGAATTGAACCCGTAGTGGTACGTAAGACCTGATGGCGTGAGGGGGAAGTGAGCTTTACTAATTACAGGTGGGTTAGTATAAATGTATGTTGTGACCTAACCTAGGACACGCTTCGCTATAAGGCCGTAAGAGCAAAAAAGTTTGGCTAAGAGATGCCAACTTTTTCTGCTCTTATCGTCTTATCTGCAATGCAAGCATTGCAGTCCTAGGTCAAGGGTTATGCTTTATTGTCCTGCAACACTAAAGCTTCATACCCTTGAGACGCCATGACCAGGTCTAAATACCAACGTGTTCAAACAGCCTTTCATGGGTTTACTTTTCGCCACCTGTAATAGAGATGGCTACGTTGTAGTATTTCTATAAAGTAGGTTAAGTAAATGTGTTGTATCTAGCCTAGGACATGCTTCGCTATAAGGCCGTAAGAGCAAAAAAGTTTGTCTAAGGGATGCCAACTTTTTCTGCTCTTATCGCCTTATTTGCAATGCAAGCATTGCAGTCCTAGGTCTGGGGTTATGGTTATAGTGTTACTCTACAATACAGCCGTCCTCGATGTTTAGTATGTAGTCTGCTCCACTAGCCACATTGGCATCATGGGTAACTACAAGGCATGTCTTATTGTATTTCTTGTGCATATAGTGAAGCAGTTCCATTACCTCTTCACTGGTTTTTTGATCAAGATTACCTGTTGGCTCATCACAAAGGATAATGGATGGATTGTTGGCTAGGGCTCTTGCAATAGCCACACGTTGTTGCTGTCCACCACTTAGCTGGGAAGGCATATGTTTTGCCCGGTCTTCTATACCAAGCTGCTCCATTAGTTCTCCTATGTACTCCTCATCCACCGTACGGGAGGATAGTAAAATCGGCAAAACAATGTTTTCTTTTACATTCAGCTCCTGAATTAAGCAAAAGTTTTGAAATACAAAGCCGATCTCCTCTCGCCTAAACTTAGCTAATTGTTTCTCTGAGCATTTACTTATGTTGGTTTCATGGATAAGAACATCCCCTTCTGTAGGAACGTCTAGTCCACCTAGCATATGCATTAAGGTAGATTTGCCACTTCCACTAGTTCCCATAAGGGCCACAAAGCTTCCAGCCTCTACCTCAATACTAACGGACTTTAACGCCTCTACATTGGTTTCGCCCATAGTATAGATTTTGCTTAAATTATTCGTTGTAAGTGCTATATTTCCCATATCTTCCCCTCCTAAAATGTATCGTTATCGTAGTTCTCTGCAATGACTTGCTTCTTCATATACAGAATCTGTGGAACTGTAGCAAGTAATGTTAGCGCAAACATGGTAACTATGAGTATTAGTAAAGTAATCACAGGATGATAGCCAAATAAGCTAAATCTAAATGGAAGCCCAGACCACCAAGGTGGCATTTCTCCTGGTCCTAACATAAAAAATCCCTCCCATACTCCAGTATCAACTTGACGTTTGACATATTGAAACAATGCTTCACAAAAGGCAGTTGGTATCAGGGCAACCACGGCACCAATAATCGGATACTTTATGTTCTGAGCCAAAATCAAACGCTCTATCTGAGCTAAAGACATCCCAGTTGCCCGTAGTCTTGCAATACTCTGATTTTTCATCTTAATCTTACTGTATAACTTGATGCCTATTGCAAGAACACCTACTGAAACAAGTAAGACAACCATTAAGTAAAATATTATCATAATACTTCCAGCATTTTTCTCCATAGA
>JAEZQN010000394.1 GCA_023441145.1 Bacillota bacterium | reverse complement strand
ATGTAATAGAGGTGTGGATAGTATATTTTCCTTTGAACTAAGATTATATAATGATTTTGTAAAGTATGATAATATGGTGGATGGAGCTATTGCCCATGAAACTATTGATCTTTACTGGGAGAATGTTCAATAAGCTCATTATATAGAAAAAGCGGAACGTGAGATGGAAGGAATGAATCTTATAGTATCGACTCTAGACAAAAATGATCAGGACGCCAAAGAATTAATTACTCACCTCAATAATACAGTTCATGATCTGGAAATCATCTATGCCAATGAGCTGAACTTAAAGGGTTGTATTGGGTGTAACCGTTGCTGGCTAGTCACTCCTGGTATCTGTACCATTAAGGATGATTATGAACAGTTACTGATTAAGTATCTACAAGCAAAACAGGTGATTTTCCTAACAGAAGCGAAGTTGGGATTTGGCTCGTATAAACTAAAAGATATCATAGACAGAGGACTGCCGCTTGACACAATGAATCTCAAATTTAAAAATGGCCAGATGCGTCATTATCGCCGCTATAAGAAGCATTTGAAAATGGGCTTAATCTATAAAGGAGACGGGAACCAAGAATTTTTAGATAAATGGTTTTATAGAGTTATGTTGAATTTGGACGGGGAATCCCTTGGTACATACAATATGGATAATAAGGAGGAAATTACGAATGCATTTATTAATGATTAATTGTTCTCCTAGAACGAAAGAAAAAAGTAATACAGATAAAATAATTATGGAATTTGCAAAAGGCTATGAATCCCTAGGCAATACAACAGAAACACTTTGCCTATCCGTAAGAAAGAATTGGGAGAACATCAGAAATAAGTTTTATGAAAATGAGAATATTCTATTTGCAATCCCGTTATATGTAGAGTGTATTCCAGGCATCATGATGGAGTTCTTAGAGTCATTAACTCCAAAAGAGAAAGCTGGAACCAAGATCGGCTTTTTACTCCAAGGTGGTTTTGCTGAAGCCTCCCAACTTAGGTGCTGTGAGAGTTATTTGGAAATGTTACCTTCCATGCTTGGTTGCCAGTACAACGGAACCTTATTAAAAGGTGATATGTTTGCCGTTAGTTTGTTTGCCGGAAAGATAAGAGAACAAATGGTCTCACCTTTTACTAACATGGGCAAATACTATGGGGAAAAGGGATATTTTGATAAAGAAGTAATTAGTGTGTTTGCGAAACCAGAATATTTCTCAAAGAGATTTATTGTTTTCCATACGTTGATGAATCCAATAAAAAAATTGATGTTTAGACTAATTGCTAAAAAATTAGGGTGTAAAAAATCCTTAAGTTATCAGCCATATAAAAAATATGTGGGGTAATCGTATGAAACGAAAAAAGTATATGATTCTAATTCTGGATGTGGTATTTATTGCCATTATTATTTATTATAATATCTATAGAAGTGACCGGAATGTTTCCACACAGGAAAGCAGGCAGCTTCAACTAAGGGAAATAGAGGTTTTAGGAGAGAATGTAACGATTATACAAGAACTTAGGATTGAGGATTACATAATCAGTGGATATACATGTGACAATGATCAATACGGATTAGCAATTTTTGCACCAAGGGGCAATGGAAACTATGAGTTTCAGTCTTATTGCACAAGGCATTTGACCGTTTAGTGTATGAGTTTATTTTTGCAAATAATAAATTTTATGATGTGTTTTGGTCCAATAAAGAAGAGCTAGATTATGCAGAAGTAATTTATGAAAGTAAAGCAAAGGTTAGTGAGCCGATAAAACTTGACGCGAAGAATAACAAAATAGTATATAGTGAAGCACCATCCGGCGATTATAGTGTGGAATACTATTTTGTAGATTTAAATGGGAAGAGATATGAATAGAAATCAAAAACCAGTGTGACTTAAGAGAGTCCAATGAAGAAAATGCATACAATCAAGAATTTGGTTGTATGCATTTTTATATTTTGGAAATAGATTGTAATATTTATAAGTAATTTGTCGATATAGTCAAAAGAAAGATACATAAGAGCATTTTTTTGAAAGAAGGGTGAATACTTGATTTATCTTGCGATATGCGACGACGAAAAGTATTTTAGAGAACAAGTAGAGGAATTAGTTACAAGATATATTAACAATCAAGAGTTAAACAGCAAAGTTCAGATTGACCTATTCTCTTCAGGAAAAGAGCTTTGTGAAAAGAAATCTGAACTTAAGAAATATGATATTATTTTTTTAGATATAAGTATGGGTGAACTCAATGGACTTGAAACAGCATATAAAATAAGAGAGCACAGAAGTGACAGCTGTATTGTATTTGTGACTAGTTTCGTCAATTATGCACTGGAAGGCTACAAGGTAGATGCATTTCGTTATATTATGAAGGATAGTATAGAGACTTCTATGGAGGAGTGTTTGGATGCAGTATTTAAGAAACTAGAATCTCAAATACATACCGTGAATTTTAAGTTTTTAGAAGGGAAAAAGAATGTTCTCATCGATACAATTGTATATATAGAGAGTCAGAAACATAAGCTGATATTCTATATATTGGACAAAGAAATCAAAACATACAGCATTTATACCAAGTTGGATGAAATGGAAGTACAATTAAAGGAATATCAATTTTTACGAATCCATAAAAGTTATCTTGTAAATATGAACTATATTACCAGAGTGGGGAACTATAAGGTTACTTTGACTTTAGGACAGGAATTCACAGTACCCAAATCAAGATACCAAACAGTAAAAGAAGAATATGCTTTATTTAAAGGAGAACTATGATAGAGAATATAATACTAAGTACGATTACTACATTTTTCGAGCTACTATGCTGTAAGTTCTTTATAGATAGCTTTTTACAGAAAAAGCCCAGGTTTAATGCAGTGCTAACAAAAATTATGGCATTTGTGATAGTAATAGGTCTTACTGCTGTAGTATTCTTTGTCCACAGTTTGTCTTTTAAGATTTGTTTGGTGGTATTATTGCTTACCTTAGTTGTACGAATCTATTACACGGGCACCTTTTTACAGAGTTTTGTGCTATCTGGAATCTATTATGGCATTTTAGTTGGAATAGATTCTTTGACAATTGTGTTGATCAGATATCTATCACCAAACCGCTATGAAGAGATTATGTATGGTGATTCCGTGGCATCAGCCATTGTTATTTTGCTTTGCAAGACGGTGCTATTTATCATGGTAATAGCAATCAGATGGAAATGGTCAAAAGAGAATGATTTAACCTTGATTTCAAATAAAGAATGGGCATATTTCTCCTATTTCCCACTATTTTCAGTAGTTGCAATGACTGCAATGGTACTTGGGTTTGATTTCGAGGAGAATCATCTTAATTTATTACTTGTTATCGCATTAGGTCTTGTAATTATGAACTATATGGTGTTTTATCTGATCTATCATATTGTAAAAAGAGAGCGAGCAATTCAAGATAGCAAATTAATAGAGGAAAGAACCAAAAACCAGATGCTTATGTATCGTAATATGCATGATAGTTACGAACAACATAGAAAAAGAATTCATGATTATAAGAATCATTTGTGTTGCATAGAAGGTATGCTGACCAATGGAAGACTAGAAGAAACGAAAGAGTATATTGCTAACTTAACAGGTAGCTTTACCAAAGATTTAAACACAACTATTTCAAATCATGTAGTAGTAGACACGGTGTTAAACCAAAAGTATAGGTTTGCTCAAAGTAAAGGGATTACGATCGTTTGGCAGGTAAGAGATTTGTCAGATCTAGTTATAAATGAGGAGGATATTGTAAGTCTACTCTCCAATATACTAGATAATGCAATAGAAGCCTGTGACAAGGTAGAGGGGGATAAGGTAATTAAGTTTAAGATGGCATTAGAGAATGACCAACTTCTCATCTCTGCACAAAATCCTTTGATTACGCCATTAAAGATTGAGGATAATAAAATTGTCACAACCAAGAAAAACAAAATAGAGCATGGGATTGGACTACTTAATATTTCCACAATAGTAGAGAAATACGACGGAACTTGTGCCATGAGACATGAAAATGGATGTTTTCGCATTTCTATTTTAATGCCATACAAGCAGTCTTTTTTTGCTCTTAAATAGTCGATTTATGCAATATTAATTGATTTTATAGAAATATAAGGTATTATATAGAGTATATTTGACAAAAGTTTTAGGAGTGGGAGTATTTTATATAACTTTGGATATTTTTGAAAAACATGTATGAATACTTACATGTTAGCGAAAATATTGCAAAACAGTAGTATGGTGGTAGAACAAAGCCAGCTTAGATCCTTTTCTTTGGATAAGCTGGCTTTGTTTCGTTGCAATAACCACCCATTGCATAAGGATATTAATACGTGATACAATGAGGAAGTTTACTAGAGTATATGAGAAGTAAAATAATAAGGAGCACTTGATGAAAAACGAAAAGGAAATGATGTCATTTCAAAAGTATAGATTAAAGGATGAAATTATAGAAGCCCTTCATGTATTGGGGTATCATACTCCAACACCTATTCAGCAGAGGGCTATTCCTATGATTTTAGAAGGAAAGGATCTAGTCGGAAAATCCCAGACAGGCAGCGGAAAGACGGCTGCATTTGCCATTCCTATATGCGATAATATCGTTTGGGAGGAACATTTTCCCCAAGCAATTATCCTAGAACCCACTAGAGAATTAGCAGTGCAGGTTCAGGAAGAAATCTATCATATAGGTCGAAAAAAGAGAATTAAAGTTCCTGCAGTATTTGGAGGTATGCCCATTGATAAACAGCGTATTTCTCTTCGCCAGAAGGCTCACATTATAGTAGCGACGCCAGGCCGTCTCTTAGATCATCTGCGAAGAGAGAATCTTACTCTATCAAAGGTAAGGTTTCTGGTTATTGATGAGGCAGATCTTATGTTAGATATGGGGTTTTTAGATGAGGTGAAGCAGGTGATTGAAAGCATAGAACAAACCGTGACCATTCTACTGTTTTCTGCCACCATAGGAGAACACTTAGATAACCTCATTGGCCAATATATGAAGGAACCAGTTTATATTACCGTAGAGTCAGAGTTTGAAACAGCAGATGGTCTAACCCAATTCGGCTATGAAGTAGAACAAGAGGATAAATATGATCTCTTCTTGGAGCTACTAATGACCGAAAATCCGACTAATGCCATGATTTTTTGTGAAACCAGAGAGATGGTAAATACCCTATACCAAAAGCTGCGTAGAAAGAGAATACGTTGTGGAATGCTACATGGTGGGATGGAACAGAAAGACCGTCTCTATGCTATTTTTGATTTTCGAAAAGGAAAGTTTCATTATCTGGTAACTACTGATGTGGCTGCAAGAGGAATCGATTTTTCTGATATCACTCATGTATTTAACTATGATTTTCCAACAAAGAAAGAGAATTATGTACACCGTGGCGGACGAACAGCTAGAAATGGAAAAGAAGGTAAAGTCATTAGTTTGATTGCACCATCAGAGAAGCACTATCAAACGACAGTAGAAGCCTATATCGGTACCACCATCACGATGCAGGAATTCGTAAAAGATTCAAAGACAGAAGAGGAAAAACTGAAGTTTATAAAGCGCCAGAAGGAAAAAGTGGTTCTAAAAGAGGGAAAAGGTGCAGCATTTAAGGATAGTATAACTAAGCTTACCATTAGTGGAGGTAAGAAATCGAAGATTCGCTCCGGTGATGTAGTAGCTACTATTTGCGGAATTGATGGCGTCACTCAAGAGGACATAGGAATCATTGATATAAGAGAAAGTGTTGTTTATGTGGAGATCTTCAATGGAAAAGGCGACTTGGTGATGAAGAAGCTACCTGAGAAGACCTTGAAGGGCAAGCATAGAAAGGTACAAAAGACTAATACAAGGTAGAAGAGTTCATTTGACACAGTACAACTAAGGGATAAAATAATAACTGCCGTTTTTTTCTGTTGAAAGAAACGGCAGTTTCGTTTATTTATTAGAATCTGTTTATGAAGAGTTAACTCAGTTGGCACTTGGCGTATAAATACTAATTAACATGGTATTATTACCTTCATAAACGACGGATAGAGGATACCCATCTTCATTG
>JAEZQN010000289.1 GCA_023441145.1 Bacillota bacterium | reverse complement strand
AGGCAGCTCTGACTGATTCGATATTAATATCTTCATACAATCTCCACTTTCTACAAGTTAATAAAAGTTCTTCCCATATTAAGCTTGTTCATTGCTGTATATAAATGTTTATACTGTATATGGTTAATTATATACAGTATAAACATTTTGTCAACAACTAATTTACAAAAGTTTCTATAACAAAATAACAGCAGTGATATGTTCTAAGTACATATCACTGCTGTTATTCTCTCTTTATAATGGATTTAGATCATCTAAGGTTCGCTCATAGGCTGGCAGGAAGTCCTTTATAAAATCTTCTACTTCGTCTAATTGCATCTCTAATAGAGAAGTTCTAAGGGCTCTCTCTGCACTGGAGAATTCACTATTGCCTGCTTTACGCTCTTCGATACATTTAATTAAGGCGGATAACTTGTCCGCACCCTTCACTAACTTCCATAGGTAATCATCCTCTGGTTGCTTTATAAAGATTGGTTCGTAGGCTTCTTGCAAATCCTCTGGAAGCATGGAGAGTAAGTGTCTCGCTGCTGTCTTCTCCACTTCCTTAAAGGCGGTCTTAATCTCCTGATTGTAATATTTGATTGGTGTTGGCATATCTCCCGTAATGATCTCTGTGGAATCATGATACATAGCCAGTAAGGCAATACGATTCTCATCAATATTCCTATGGAATCGCTTATTACTAAGCACTGCCAGGCAGTGTGCCAACATAGCTACCTCTAAAGAATGCTCACTAATGTTCTCTGTCCTAGAGTTTCTCATGAGTGCCCAACGGTCAATGTATTTCATTCGAGACATCATGGCAAAAAATGATTTGTGCATCTACTTGTCCTCCCATAATACCGTTTATTCCCCTAATTCTTCGGCAATTCGAGCATCCTTCTGGATACATTTCTTAATGTAATAGCCTGTGAAGCTATCTGGATTCTCTGCAATCTCTTCAGGAGTACCGGTTGCAACAATGGTACCTCCCTTATCTCCACCTTCTGGGCCAATATCTATGATATAATCTGCAGTCTTGATTACCTCTAGGTTATGCTCAATGACTAATACTGTATTACCCCCATCGGATAGGCGGCGAAGAATCTCAATGAGCTTGTGGACATCGGCAAAGTGAAGTCCAGTAGTAGGCTCATCAAGGATATAGATCGTCTTCCCTGTGCTTCGTTTGCTAAGCTCTGTGGCTAGTTTAATACGCTGTGCTTCCCCACCAGACAAGGTGGTGGAAGGTTGACCTAATCTGATATATGACAGACCTACATCATTTAATGTCTCAATCTTACGACGGATATTCGGCATATTTTCAAAGAAGGTTAATGCTTCTTCTACGGTCATATTCAGTACGTCATAGATGTTCTTGCCTTTATACTTGACCTCTAAGGTCTCTCGATTGTAACGCTTACCTTCACAGACCTCGCAAGGTACATAGACATCTGGAAGGAAGTTCATCTCTATCTTGATAATACCGTCACCACTACAAGCCTCACAGCGACCACCTTTGATATTAAAGCTAAAACGTCCCTTCTTATAGCCTCTCTCCTTAGCATCTGGGGTAGAGGCAAATAAATCACGAATCTGATCAAATACTCCTGTGTAGGTTGCTGGGTTAGAACGTGGAGTTCTACCGATTGGAGACTGGTCAATATCAATGACTTTATCTAAGTTCTTGATTCCTCGCATTCCCTTATGGGCTCCTGGAATACATCTTGCACGGTTTAACTCTTTGGCAAGGCGTTTGTAGATAATCTCATTTACAAGAGAACTCTTACCTGAACCAGACACCCCAGTTACTGCAGTCATCACTCCAAGTGGAATCTCTGCATCGATATCCTTTAGATTATTCTGAGTTGCACCTAATACCTTAAGCCAACCCGTTGGCTTTCTACGTTCCTTTGGAATCGGAATGTGAACCCTACCACTGAGGTAGGCACCTGTAATGGACTCCCTACATGCCATAATGGCGTTGGCGTCGCCGGTAGCAATGACTTGTCCACCGTGCTCGCCTGCACCAGGGCCGATATCCACAATATAATCTGCTGCAAACATGGTATCCTCGTCATGTTCTACTACAAGTAAGGTATTGCCAAGGTCCTTAAGTCGCTTTAATGCGGTTAAGAGCTTGTCATTATCTCGTTGGTGAAGACCAATACTTGGCTCATCAAGAATATACACAACTCCCACTAACCCTGAGCCAATCTGGGTTGCCAGACGAATACGCTGTGCTTCGCCACCAGATAGACTACCAGTAGCTCTTGCTAGGGTCAGATAGTCTAATCCTACATTCACCATAAAGCCAACCCTAGCCTTAATCTCCTTTAAGACCATTTCCCCGATCTTTGCTTGGTTCTTGGTCAGTTGTAGCTGTTCAAAGAAGCTTGCTAGGTCTCGAATAGATAACTCCGTGACATCCGAGATGTTTTTATCTCCCACGGTAACGGCAAGAGATTCTGGTTTCAGACGCTTACCACCACAGAAGCTACATGGAGTAATTTGCATAAAGCTTTCATACTCCTGCCTCATGGTTTCAGAGCCGGTTTCTCGGTATCTCCTTTGGGTATTTTGAATTAAGCCTTCAAAGGCTACATCATACACACCATAACCTCTTTGCCCAGTATAGTGCACGGGCACCTTCTTCCCATTGGTTCCGTGAATTAAAATATGCCTAATCTTCTCTGGAAGTTTGTTATATGGGGTATCTAGACTAAACTTATATTCCTGGGCTAAGGCCTCTAGGATACAGTGGCTAAAGCTACTTGGATCTGAGCTAGATTGCCACCCAGTCACCTGGATTGCCCCTTCATTTAAGCTTAAGCTCTTGTCTGGAATCATAAGCTCCTCATCAAATTCCATCTTATATCCAATTCCTGCGCAATGTGGGCAGGCACCGAAAGGATTATTAAAAGAGAAACTCCTTGGCTCAATCTCATCAATACTGATTCCACAGTCCGGGCAGGAGAAGCTTTCAGAAAAGTTCATTGGCTGCCCATCAATGACATCCACAATCATCAGCCCTTCTGCAAGCCTTAATACATTCTCAATGGAATCCGTCAGACGCTTCTCTATGCCTTCCTTTACAACGAGACGGTCCACTACGATCTCTATGTTATGCTTCTTATTCTTATCTAGCTTAATCTCTTCGGATAACTCAAATTGATTGCCATCTACAATAACCCGGACATAACCACTCTTCTTCGCACGATCAAAGAGCTTCGTATGTTCTCCCTTACGACCTCTTACTACAGGTGCTAGAAGCTGAATCTTTGTCCTCTCCGGAAGCTTCATAACCTCTTCTACCATCTGGTCTACGGACTGACGCTTAATCTCCTTGCCACAGCTTGGGCAATGTGGAATTCCCACTCTTGCATACAAAAGACGAAGGTAATCATAGATCTCCGTTACTGTACCAACGGTAGAACGTGGGTTACGGTTGGTGGACTTCTGGTCTATAGAGATGGCAGGGGAAAGCCCTTCTATACTTTCTACATTAGGCTTCTCCATCTGCCCCAAAAATTGTCTTGCATAGGAGGACAAAGACTCCATATATCTTCTTTGTCCTTCTGCATATATGGTATCAAATGCTAAGGATGACTTTCCTGAACCACTGAGACCAGTTAGTACAACAAACTCGTCTCTAGGAATGTCCACTGAGATATTCTTCAGATTGTGCTCCTTTGCACCTCTAATCTTAATAAAATGTTTTCTATCCATGGTTAACAGCCTCTCTCGTTCGATTAATCGTCTGCCAGCAGTTTGCGAAGCTCCATAAGCTGGTCACGTAAAATGGCCGCCTGTTCAAAGTTCAGATCTGCTGCTGCACTATTCATCTGTTTGGTTACTTTCTTAATCACTGCCTCTAACTCTGCTTTGCTCATAGATTCTGGATCCTTCTCCAGCTTATTAATGGTCTGTTCCGCCTTCTTAGAGATAGCAATAAGATCTCGCACCTTCTTCTTAATAGTGGTTGGGGTAATCCCATGTTTCTTATTATACTCATGCTGAATTCGTCTTCTTCTCTCCGTCTCCGATATCGCATTCTTCATGGAGTCCGTCATCTTGTCGGCATACATAATAACCCTGCCTTCTGCATTACGAGCGGCACGGCCTATGGTCTGAATCAAGGAAGTCTCGGAACGAAGGAAGCCTTCCTTATCCGCATCGATGATAGCCACTAAGGTAACCTCTGGAATGTCAAGTCCCTCTCGAAGAAGGTTAATTCCCACTAGTACATCAAAGGCATCTAGTCGCATATCTCGAATAATCTCGGCACGTTCTAAGGTATCAATGTCTGAATGTAGGTATCGTACTCGAATTCCTACCTCCTTCATATACTGTGTCAGATCCTCTGCCATTCTCTTGGTTAGCGTTGTCACTAGAACCTTATTCTTCTTCGCAGTCTCCTTATTCACCTCAGACACTAGATCGTCAATCTGGCCTTCTACAGGACGTACCGATACCTCTGGATCAAGGAGTCCAGTAGGGCGAATAATCTGTTCTGCACGAAGTAACTCATGATCCTTCTCGTACACATTAGGGGTAGCTGATACGAATAACATCTGATTGATCTTATTCTCAAATTCATTAAAATTCAGTGGACGGTTGTCTAAGGCACTTGGTAGACGGAAGCCATAGTCCACTAAAGTCATCTTACGAGATCTATCTCCAGCATACATACCACGAACCTGTGGAATGGTAATGTGAGACTCGTCCACAATAATAAGAAAATCATCTGCAAAATAGTCCATCAAGGTGTGAGGAGCAGAACCTGGCTCTAGGCCTGCCATGACTCTAGAATAATTCTCAATACCAGAGCAGAAGCCGGTCTCCCTGAGCATCTCAATATCAAAGTTGGTCCGCTCTGAGATACGCTGTGCTTCTAATAGCTTGTCCTCACTCTTAAAATACCGTACTCGTTCTTCTAGTTCCTCTTCAATCTCCTTAATGGCCTTCTCCATCTTCTCAGGAGGCACTACGTAGTGGGAAGCAGGAAAGACTGCTATATGTCCTAAGGTACAAAGGACTTCTCCAGTTAGCACATCAATCTCACAGATTCTCTCAATCTCATCTCCAAAAAACTCAATACGGTACGCATGCTCACTGGAGTTAGAAGGAAAGATCTCCACCACATCGCCACGTACTCGAAAGGTGCCACGATGAAAATCCATATCATTTCTAGTATATTGGATATCAATGAGACGACGTATTACCTCATCTCTGTCCTTCATCATTCCTGGTCGCACGGAAAGTACCATACTCTGATAATCAATTGGGTCACCTAATCCATAGATACAGGAAACGCTGGCTACGATAATAACGTCTCTTCTCTCTGCTAATGCTGCCGTAGCCGAGTGTCTTAGCTTATCAATCTCTTCATTAATGGCAGAATCCTTCTCTATATAAGTATCACTGGAAGGCACATAGGCCTCCGGTTGGTAGTAATCATAATAACTCACAAAATATTCTACCGCGTTGTTGGGAAAGAACTCTTTGAATTCTCCGTAAAGCTGCCCTGCAAGGGTCTTGTTATGTGCAATAATGAGGGTTGGCACGTTCAAAGCCTGGATGATATTCGCCATGGTAAATGTCTTACCAGAGCCAGTCACACCAAGCAAAGTTTGAAATTGGTTGCCCTCCTTAAACCCTTCCACTAATTGCTTAATCGCCTCCGGCTGGTCCCCAGTTGGTGCATATTCAGATACTAATTCAAAATGCTCCATAATAACCTCCCGAAACAGTTCCTTGTTTTTTATATTATCCACATAAATTGGAATAATTATAGCACAACCACTTAAAAAGTACAATCAAAAATCGAATATTTGTTCGATTATAAACAGTAACGCGGAAGTAATCTTTACTTAAGATTACTTCCGCGACTTTATTACTCTATTTACTTATTTATCTTTTCTTCTACAATCTCAATTGCCTTCTGAAGCTGATTGTCCTTGCTGCTATCTATGGAAAGTGTACCTTTCGCCTCTTCACTAAGCTCCACCTTGACATCAGGTTCAATACCAGTACCATGGATGTTACGGCCATTAGGGGTGTAGTATTTGGAAACGGTCAGCTTCACAGCAGAGCCATCGCTTAACCGATAAATATTCTGTACAATACCTTTACCAAAACTAGTGGTTCCTACTATGGTACCAATGCCATAATCCTGGATACAGCCTGCGAATACCTCTGAAGCACTGGCGCTGTAACCATTAATCAACAGTGCTAATGGCTTACTAAAATTCTCACCTTCCTTGGATTGGTACTCATCGCCTTCTCCATTCTTATCCTTCGTATACACTAGCATTCCCTTGCCTACCATCTTATCTAGCATGGTTACTACAGTATCCAAAAGACCACCTGGATTATCACGAAGGTCAATGACGAGACCTTCCATACCCTGACTATTTAGCTTATCTAGAGCCTTCACAAATTGACTAGCCGTTATCTCATCAAACTCAGTAATCTGGATATAGCCAATGTTATCCTTCATCATCTTATAGGTGATGGTTGGAACCTCCACCTTATCTCTTACCACATCCACTGTAATTGGTGTGGTACTATCACCACGAAGAACTTCTAGACGAACAGTGGTATTCTTCTGCCCCTTCATGTCATTCACCACTTCTGTTAAGTCCTTACCTGTAACCTGCTCACCTGCGACTGAATATAGGATGTCATTTGGTAGAATTCCTGCTTTGGCGGCAGGCCCATTTTCAAAGGGCTTAACTATGGTAATAATCCCTGTACTTTGATCCTGATTGACATAAGCTCCAATACCGTAGTATTGTCCAGAAGTGGACTCCATAAGCTCAGTATACTCCTCCTTGGTATAATAGGTGGAGTAAGGATCATTAAGGCTACTAAGTAAGCCTTTATAGATTCCTTCCTGAAATTCTACAGAATCTGTCCCTTCCAAATAATAATCGTCTATATACTTCTCTAAAAGATTGAGTTTCGATTCTATGGCATTATAATTTATCTCACCTTTTGTGTCGTTAGAACTAAGTGGATAAGATGATCCTCCAAAAAAGAGCCAAAAAGCAAATGCCACTACCAACAAAATGATACATAGGGAAAACCCTGTCAGTACGCCGCTACGATAACGATGGTCCTTTATCTCATAAGGGTTCTCTTTACTTTCTTCCTGCATTCGGTTGTAATACAGACCATTTTGTTCTTCCCTGTAATTCCTATTGTTGTCCATAGCATTTTCCTTTCTAGTGAATTACCTTAAGTCATTACCCATATATCTATTTTATGATACATTATCCTCTCATATTCCAACTACTAGTCTACTGAGATTATGGAAGATAATTCTCAGGGTTTACATAGCTACCATTACAACTGATACTAAAGTGTAAGTGGTTACCAGTAGACTGACCTGTTGTTCCTACAAGAGCTATGGTATCTCCTTTGGACACCTGTTGCCCTACTGAAACATTAATCTTAGAGGCATGCATATAAATAGTGGTATAACTAGCATTGTGATACACTACTACATAATTGCCACGTACTGAATTATAACCAGCATCGATTACAGTTCCAGATGCTGCTGCTACAATTGGGGTTCCCTTTGGAGCTGCAATATCAAGACCAATATGGCCTTCTGGTTTTCCTGTCTTTGGATTAATACGGTAACCAAATCTAGATGTAATCGTTCCTCTAATACTTAGTGGCCATCTAAAGGATATCTTCCCATTTACGATAGAGTCATCATCCTCATTACTAGAGGTATCTTGGCCAGATCCATCGGTAGAACCACCATTGTTCTGTTGCTGCTGCTGTTGCTCCTGCTTCTTTTTCTCTTCTTCTTGACGTCTTCTCTCTTCTTCTTGACGTTTTCTCTCTTCTTCCTGCTTCTTTCTTATCTCTTCTTGACGCTTCTTCTCAGCTTCAATTAACGCCTGTAAACGGTTTTCCTGTTCTTCTATTTCTTTTGTATAAGCATCTACAGATGCCTGATTAGAAGCAATATTGTCCTCATACTGCTTTAATTCTTTTTGTTTGTTGGCAACTAAAGTATCTAAGCCATCTTTTTGAATCTGTAAATCTGCTTGAAGAGTACTTAGCTTTTCAAGATTTTCTGTAATCTCGGCTTCCTTCTTCTCGATATCCTGTCTGGTGGCATCATATCGACTGTATAATCCTTGATCATACTCCGAAATTTTAGAAATATATTCTGCCTTATTTAGTAGATCTTCTAAGGATTGGGATTCCAATAGCATCGTTATATAATCAGCATTCCCATTCTCAAACATATATTTCACACGAGCTTTCATAATATCGTATTGCTCATTTTGTGTCTCTTGAGCCTTAGCAAGTTCTGCCTTTGTATTGTCAAGAAGGGTAGACGTCTCCTCTATCTGTCCATTAATGGTAGTGATCTCATCGTCTAACTCTGCCATCTGTTTGTCTAACTTGCTAATATAGGTAGAAATATTGCCTTTTTCCTTTTCTAAGGCAGCTATCTTCTTCTCCATATCCTTTTTCTTTTGTTCCATGCTAGACAGTTGTCCCTTAGCGCTGTCAATATCGTCTGCATACACATAAAAGGATATGTTTAGAGCAAAGACAGCACATGTAACTATTATAAATAATCGTTTCAATACTTTTCTCATTATCATCCTCTTTTCTGTCTGTGACCCCCGTCTTATAGGTTAACGTCTCAAATGTTTTCTTACTGTTAAGAAACTTCCAAGTAATCCAATTCCCACACCAATGCCTAAGCAAATCGGAACAAGTTTCATATAAATGGTTCCTAGGGATAAGAACTGTAAGGAAAGAGCAGCAAACTTGCCGTCCACAAAGCTCATTATTCTTTCATAAAGTACAAAAAGTATAGTAAGTGGAATGCAGGCACCGAAAAACCCTAGTAGTACCCCTTCCATAATAAAAGGACCACGGATGAAGAAATCCGTTGCTCCAATCAACTTCATAATGGAGATTTCTTCTCTTCGTACTGTAATACCCATAGATACCGTAATATTAATAAGGAAAATCGAAATAAGTAAGAGAATCGCTATAATTCCTGCAGAAATAACACCTATGAATTTATTAAAGTTTCCAAAGGCATCCGCCACCTTATCGGAACGTTGTACCTTACGTACACCTTCAATCTTCTCAATTTGAGTGGACACCTCTTCTTGTTTTTCTAGGTTCTTTAATGTAATGGAATAATAAGCAGAATCCTTTAAAGGATTATCCTCCCCAAAGGTTTTCACCATCTCTGGATCAAGGGTCTGTTTATAATTCTCCCATACTTCCTCTGCAGAGTAATAATTCATACTATCTATGTCCAAAATATTGGTCTTAATCTCATTACCTATGCTAGCAATCTTCTCTTCCGAAATTCCTTCGTCAAAGTAGACAGAAATGCCCACATTACTTTCTATTAGACCAATGTTATATTCCAAATTTGCCAAAATAAAATAAAATATACCAACTAAAAACAGGCAGGCAGCCATAGTGCACACAGATGCAATCGAGAACTTGCCATTACGCTTTATGTTTTTACCGCCCTGTTTCAAGCCATGTCCAATGGAACTTAAACTAACCACGTGTATACCCTCCTTTGACCTCATCACTTACAATGCGTCCCTTTTCCAAGGTAATAACACGTTTTTTCATCGCATCAACAATTTCTTTGTTATGAGTAACTACCAGTACCGTTGTTCCCATACGATTTATTTCCTCAAGAAGCTTCATAATCTCCCAAGAGTTCTTAGGATCTAGATTCCCAGTTGGCTCATCTGCCAGAATTAACTTCGGTTTATTCACAAGAGCTCTAGCAATAGCCACTCTCTGCTGCTCTCCACCAGAAAGCTCTGTTGGATTTGCCTTCATTTTATCTAAGATTCCTACCATAGATAGCACTTCCGGTACTCTTTTCTTGGCTCTAACGGATGATACTCCGATGGCCCTCTGGGCAAAAGCTATGTTTTCGTAAACATTTCGGTCCTTTAACAGGCGAAAGTTCTGAAATACAACCCCCATGGTTCTTCTTAGTTTCGGTATATGCTTGCGATCGATTCGGTGAACATAGAATCCATTGACATAAACAGAACCACGACTTACCTCAATCTCTTTTAATAAGATTTTGATAAAGGTGGATTTTCCAGAACCACTACTTCCTACAATAAAGACGAACTCCCCTTTTTCTATAGTCAAATCCACACCCTTTAGGGCATGAGTCCCCGAAGGATAATCCTTATAAACATCCTTCAGAATAATCGTAGGCTCATTTTTTCGTTCTTCAGAATGAGTGCTCTTCTTTTTATCATTGGTAATATCATGAAGTGTTAACTTATTAGCCATACTTTCTATTCTCCTGATGCATATTTATCTACCTTTAATAATCTAAGCTCTCCATATATTTCATGTATTTCACAACCATCAAAGCGATCTTAAAGGTAATCGCATCCTCAAATACACGAAGGTCAAGATTGGTACTCTTCTGTAGCTTGTCTAAACGATAAACTAAGGTATTACGATGAATATATAGCTGTCTGGAGGTTTCAGAAACATTTAAGCTGTTTTCAAAAAACTTATTAATTGTAGTCAATGTTTCCTCATCAAACTCATCTGGAGATTTTCCTTCAAAGATTTCCTTAATAAACATCTTGCATAAAGGCATTGGGAGCTGATAAATCAGACGTCCAATTCCCAGATTATTATAGGCAACGACATTACGGTTGCTATAGAAAATCTTACCTACATCTAATGCCATCTTTGCTTCCTTATAGGAACGAGATACATCCTTAATCTCATTAACGATGGTACCATAGGAAACATGTGCATTGGTCATCGCTTCTGTGTTTAACATATCTAAAATGACTCTAGCTGTCTTACCTAGATCATCATAGGTCTCGTTTTGCTTGAGCTCTTTTACTAAAATGATATTCTTTTCATCTACTGCTGTAATAAAATCCTTGGTTTTCCCAGAAAACAGTCCACGTACTGTCTCTAACGCATTGCCATCCTTCTCATTTTTCGTTTCAATAAGAAATACTACTCTTCTTACTTCCGTATCAATGTGAAGTTTCTTTGCGCGATTGTAGATATCCACTAACAATAAATTATCTAATAAGAGATTCTTAATAAAATTATCCTTATCATAACGCTCTTTATAGGCAACTAAAAGGTTTTGTATCTGAAACGCAGCGATCTTACCTACCATATATACATCATCACTGTCACCCTTAACAAGAATAATATATTCTAGCTGGTGCTCATCAAACACTTTAAAAAACTGAAAACCTTGAACCACCTGGCTATCTGCAGGAGAATCTACAAACGCCAAAACAGCATTCTCATAATCATCAGCATTATTAATTGTTGAGGCTAACGTCTTTCCCTCAGTATCCATTACACAAATATCAATTCTAGTGATTCCCTTAAGTCCTTCAATGGTATTCTGAAGAATCTGATTTGATATCATTATTAATCACTCCTTTTACTGCCATCTTTATTTTTTGCTGCGAACTGTATGAATGAGCATATTACACCCATTATTCATCTAAGCATATAGGATAATTTTATCATTTCTATTTTAAAAAGTAAATACAAGAAACTAGATAAATCTACAGTTTCATATATTGTTCTCAACTTATCTTTATGCAATTCCACAAAAAAAGCAGCAAATTGTTAAGTTCACAAATTACCACTGAAAAACAAACATTATTTTTAATATTTCCACACAACAGTAGAGGGGGAATCTCTTACAAGATCCCCCCCTTGTCATTATATTAGTTACAAATAGCTGCCTCTGTCTCTTTGTCGAAGATATGTATCTTACCTAAATCAAATGCCACTTTGATAGTATCTCCAACTCTTGCAGTAGTACGTGGATTAACACGTGCAGTAAACTCAAATTGCTCTACAGCGAGATATAAGAATACTTCTGCGCCAAGTAATTCATATACTTTAACAGTTGCTTCGATTACACTGTCAGGTGTGCTATTGATTACAATCTCTTCATCCTTAATATCCTCTGGACGGATACCAAGTACTACAGTCTTATCTTCATATCCTTGATCAATAAGAATCTTAGCTTTCGCTTCTGGAACCTTAATGCTGTTAGAACCAAACATTAATAATACGTCAGAACCAGATTTTAATACTTTACAATCAAAGAAGTTCATCTGAGGGGATCCCATAAATCCTGCAACAAACAAGTTGCTTGGCTTATCATACAGGTTCTGTGGAGTATCGATTTGCTGAGCAATACCATCTTTCATAACAACAATTCTAGTACCAAGAGTCATAGCCTCTGTCTGATCATGTGTTACGTAGATGAATGTAGTCTCAAGTATCATATGTAATTTAGAAAGCTCTGTACGCATCTGAACACGTAACTTAGCATCCAAGTTTGATAAAGGTTCGTCCATAAGGAATACCTTAGGATTACGTACGATAGCACGTCCAATCGCAACACGCTGTCTTTGTCCACCAGATAAAGCCTTTGGTTTACGATCTAACAAATGATCAATATCAAGAATCTTAGCCGCTTCATGAACCAATTTATTAATTTCATCCTTTGGAGTTTTTCTTAACTTAAGACCAAATGCCATGTTATCATAAACTGACATATGAGGATATAATGCATAATTCTGGAATACCATTGCGATATCTCTATCTTTTGGTTCAACTGCATTAACCATTCTATCCCCAATCCAACATTCACCAGAAGTAATATCCTCTAAACCTGCAATCATACGAAGAGTTGTAGATTTACCACAACCAGATGGACCTACGAAAATGATAAACTCTTTGTCTTCAATGTCTAGATTGAAGTCTTTAACGGCAACAAATCCATTAGGATAAGTTTTATTAATGTTTTTTAGCGTAACACTCGCCATACTATGTTTCCTCCTCTTAATACCTAACTTTTCAATATAAATAATGATTGTCTGTATTATTTTATAAGCATATGATACATCATTTACATTTCCAAAACTATATCTCATTTTACCAAATTACTTTTTTTCAATTTGTTTAATTTGTATACCAACTGTATAAATATGTTTAATTACCGAAAATTTGCCAACCTTTTGCACCAATTACTGTTTATATTCAATAAAACCTTCTCCCAAAACTTCTCTAACGTCACTAACAATAACAAAAGCAGAGGGATCAATTTGTGCAACACTATCAATGATTCTAGCAATCTCCTTCTTTGATACTACACAAAGCAACATGTTTCGTGCTTCATTTGAGTACATCCCTTGCACTGGTATTCCTGTAACTCCTCTCTTGATATCATGGAGAATAGCTTGTGCTATAGCTTCATGATGATCAGAAATAATGTAGGTTAGCTTAGCAAAATTAACGCCTTCTAGAAAGTTATCCATGACCTTAGAAGCTAGATATACAGCAACAACTGCGTACAATGCTTCATTGACTCCAAACACAGCGGCGCCTAATAATACAATCGCACTGTCCACTACCATTAGTATCTGAGGTACTGTGTAGTGTTTTAGTTTGAGCTGAAGTAAGGAGCTAAATAAATCAGTTCCTCCGGTAGTGCACTGATAGAATAAGATTAAGCCCAGTCCAGCTCCCATTAACACTCCACCAAAAATACTCGCAAGGAAATAATCTTCCGTGAAGATAGCATTAATCGGAACAATATACAAAGCAATGGTAAAACATATAGTAGCATAAAGTGTTTTCGCAATGTATTTAACACCAAATATCACAATGGAAAAGATAAAAAGAGGGATGTTAACAAGAATATTGGATAACCAAAGAGGGATTCCACCTGAGATAAATGGTTCTGTCCAGTATTTGATTACAATAGCAAGACCAGAGACTCCTCCGGTTACCATATTCATCGGTTCATATACCATATTAACTGCAATTGCCATTAGGGCTGTACCCAATGCAATCACTATATATTGAAGCCACTTTGGGCGTTTAGTTAGTAATTCCACTCTCATAGTCACCTTTTTTTAGTATTATATTGCTCTACTTTACTTCTAAATATTCGATTCTTAAATAATTTGTATTGTCCCCGTCCCCTTAGCTTATGGTATAAAGATAACAAATGTAATTTTCTAATCAGAAAAGGAGGGGGTTTCAGCTCCGATACCATAGTATCAAAGATGCCACCCAATCCAATATATAGTTTAGCATTTATCTGTTGACCAAAGGTGGATACCCATTTACCTTCCACTGGGCTAGGGATTGTATTAATTAGAACGTCTGGACTTACAGAATTAATTGCATTGAGTAGCTGTTCATCTGTCCATTCCTCTTTTTGATTATAATTACCTACTATTCTGATCTTAGCAAAATGTCGGTCACAATATGTAGTAATCTTCTTTATATGTCCTTCATTGGGTGCCATAAGGTAAACAGTATGATGTTTTTCCATCTTGCCTAGTAACTCTAGAAGAGAATGATACCCCGTCACCATGCCTTTCTCCGGTAAGAAATCAGGCGCAGTGCCATATACGTGATCTTCTCCTGGCAATAAATAATCCACTTCTTTTAAACTATCTGCTAGTTCTGGATCCTTTAACGCCTCTTCAATCAGTTTAGTTGATAATAGTATAAAGCGATTCAATGTATCATTCATCAAATACTCTGCCGTCATTCTCTTTAATGTCTGAAAGGAGATATGATCTACCTCGATACCCATTAAATTAATTTTTCTGTCCATATCAATATCCTCTTTCTCGTTTCTTGGAATAGGTTGGAGAGACTACTCTTTTATAAGATCTAACACCCATTCTTTATCCATTATCTGATTCGTATCTGTATCTATTTGCAAGGTATGAACGCCTATGTTGTCATAATCTGCTGTCAAATAGGAAGATAAGTAGGTGCTTCTCCTTGATAAACTTAGATTACTTTGCACCTTCCTATAGTAACTGGCTAACTCCTTCTCTAGC
>JAEZQN010000263.1 GCA_023441145.1 Bacillota bacterium | reverse complement strand
CTGTAATCCTTAGTGAGTTTCTTGTAGGCCAAGGAAGAAGGAGGATTGCCATACCAAATAGAAGGACAATAATACCAAGCTTTCTCCTTTTATGTGACAGCCATAAACCAAAGATGGCAACTAGGCTATAGGATAACAGTTTCAATGTATCCGGTTTTCCAATGACTATATAATAGGCCGGAAGGTGGTAAACCAAACTACAGAGATTGTTACAAAATACAATAATATAATGGGTGGAGGATAAGAAAAATCTTCCCAAGGAAAGAATCAGACATCCTAGAAATCCAGCTGGAAGACCAAAGAGAATGACGTAGTCCATAATAGGAACTACCATAAGATTCATGATAAAGGAATAGGTAGGAATCCGATAAAAGCTAACTAGAATGAGGGGTAATAATACAATTTGTATCGCACATTGAAACACCAACACCGAAATTAGTCTGCACCTTATAGCAACAAAGGTCTTATGTATACGTGCTACTTTTCTTGAGGTAATTAGAAGACACTTTTGCTCTCCCCTCTTCTTCCAGTACTCTAATGGAACTAACATCATTAGGCAGGGATAACTTATCCCAATCCCAAGAATTGCACCATAGGATAGTAAAAACCCTGTATTATAAATCTGCATAGGCTCCTGGAGAAGAATTAGTAAAGCACTAAGTGCTACCGCAGATAGCAAATCATAAGTCCTACCTGCTATTCCTGCGCCCAAAAGAAGTATCATCATAACTACAGCACGGTTTGTTGCCACACTAAACCCAGTTAAAATACCATAAAATAAGATAAACAGTACCACGACAAAGGTAGCCCATTTGCGCCCAGCAACTTTCATAACAATTGCAAACAGACCCATTCCAAGAAGTGTAATATGCATACCCGAAATACTAATAACATGGCTGATTCCTGCTGCCTGATAGAGCTGTTTAATCTCTGGTTTCAGGTTCTTTGTATCCCCTAATAGCATTGCATTTAAGACAGATGCACTATCCTCATCTAAGCTTTCATATACAGACTTCATCTTATTACGTAATAGATAAAAGCCCTGAGACAGAGTATCTACACACGGGCTAGTCACCTGTATCTCCATAGCTAGCATCCGATAATCGATATTTTGTAGCTTGTTATAGAAACGCTCGTTAAACTGCCCGGGGTTTGTGGGAGTCGTAAATAAAGATAACTTTCCTGATACACTTACTTGGTTCCCTATGGATAAATCAGGAATTGATTTTATATATACATAGATTCTGGAATTGGTATGATAGTGTAGATAAGAATTCTCCTCTAAGAGGGAATCATAATACGAAACATCAGATAAAAGGAGTTCATAAGAGTTCTCCTTCTTAAGAATATCAGAAATAGTTCCTTTGCATGTCGTATAGATTGGACCTTTTTCTAATGCCTGATCAACAGGCCCTGGAAGCTGTTGATTCCACATTAGAAGTGCTCCTACCAGAAAAATGAGAGGTTCCATAAAGATGAATTTATCATGGTGATTACTAGACCAAAAAAACCAAAAGAATAGAATACCACCTAACATTAGGATGGTTAGTATTATTAAAAGAGAAAAGGAGAGACGATAGCAAAGACTTCCCAAGACATAAGCTAGAAGAAGCAACAATAACGGTCGTTTAATCAAAAAAGGTACCTCCAGTCTTATTTTATTACACAATTAAAATAGTCTCTGTAGGTACCTTTGCCTAATTTATACTAGGATTCTTCTATTAAATCAAGATTATATTCAAAATACTGATCAAAATTATTCACTGACCCATAATTTTGTACTTTATTACCATCGATAGTAAATTGTACTTTTTTAACCGTAGGTAGACTAGTGAGCGAATTGACAATGGAATAGATAATTAGTTCGGCATCTACGTCCTCATCCTTCTCTAAAAATTCAGCACTTAAATCTATATAGCAGCAATAATCAATGGTTACTATACTATTGCAAACAGTTCCCCTTGGTATCACACTATGAAGGTCCCTAGTTATGTCACTGATATTATCAGGACCATTGATTAATTGATTTATGATAATATTCTCTAAAGAAGTGGAACCATCATACTCCGCTGTAGCTTCTACTGACACAAGTTTATCGTACTTCTCATTAGCATAACTAAGTACAATATTCTGTTGGGTCTGATAGTTACTATCCTCTATAAAGCTATTGGAACTCATCACTCCTACAACCTTATTATCCTCTTGTAAGGCTACCTGATCCACATAGAATTCTACTCCAGTAATACCTGGCACCTGGCACAGTGTTTTCACAATAGCCGCACGGTGCAATGTCTCTTTTGCACCACTAAGGACATCATAGCTATTATCAAAGTCCAACCGAATGGTCATTCCACCTTCTGGTACTATATACGTAGGTGGGTTAAGCTCATCTGGTAATGTTTTTTTGGAGGTAACATCCTTTGGTACCTCCCCTAAAGCTTGAATAAACTCTTCAATCAGTTTCTCTTTATCCTCCTCATTAGGAGTAAACTCTTGTTTCACCAACCCTGTATCTGAGCTGTTAATATAATAAATATAGTATTCTGATTCCACCGTTTCCTCTTTGTCACTACAGGAGTAAAGAAACAGAAGACTTAGTAGCATCAAAATCGTAGTAATCTGTATTTTCTTCATAAAGACCTCCTTTTTTGGGCTAGGATATATAATTAAGTGGAATTCTGACAGTGAAGGTAGTGCCTTCCTTCTCTTTACTATAAACCTTAATAGCTCCTCTGTGCATCAGAATTGCATTGCGTGTAATAGATAATCCAAGGCCTGTCCCACCAGTTTCCCTAGATCTCGCTTTGTCAACGCGATAAAATCTTTCAAAAATATGATCCTGTAATTCCTCTGGAATTCCAACTCCGGAATCTGCCACTTTGATATAGAAAAACTTATGGTCAGCATTTAAAGAAACTCTTACCCAGCCTTCATCATAGTTATACTTAATGGCATTCTCAATTAGGTTCGTAATAGCTAAAGAAAGCTTCACTTCATCCACCTCTGCAAGAACAGGTCTAAAGCTTTCAAAGATTAACTCAATATTTCTTGTGGATGCAATAGGTTTTAAGCGTTTTAAAATCTGCTCCAACAATTCATTGATGTCGATGCTGCTTATATTCATCTCTCCAGAAGTCTTATCCAACTTCACCAAGGATAATAAATCGTTAATGATCTCATTTTCTCGTTGAATTTCATCCGTAATATCCACCAAAAACTCACGATATAGCTCTGCGGAAACCTCCTCTTGCATCAATAAGGAATCTGCTAAAACTTTAATGGAGGTAATTGGTGTCTTCAATTCGTGGGATACATTACTCACGAACTCCTGTCTAGAATTTTCTAGATGTCTGATTCTTTCAATCATTTTATTAAAGGATTCCACCATGCTTTCAACCTCAGTATAACCCGAGATGGATACATGCTCATCAAGGGAGCCTTCCGACAAATGGTCAATACTTATAATCATCTTCTTAAAAGGTTTTGTTACTAAATAGGAGAACCAAGCAGAAAAAATCAACATAATAAGTACAAATATAACAATTAGTAAATACGTTTTTTGATGTACGGATTCCATCGTTTTATAAATATCTGCTGTAGAAACTCTTACTAACATTGCCCCACCAATAGTAGTATCTGTATCAGTTGACTTACTACCATCATTTAGATTAACAGCCGAATTGTTTGCACTATCTGCAGATACTTTTGTAACGATTGGCACTGTTATTTCAATAAAATCCAAACCAACTTGATGACTACTTTCCCCCTGCATAGCCCTTAATACTGGTTCTGTAATATAGTACTGCGTGGTAGTTGAGATACCTTGTATACCATAGGTATAGGTATCCTGTAGCATCCTACATTTACTATTTAGTAAAATGACACGTCCACTATATTGCTCCGCAATAATGCGTATCTCTGTGGTTACTTCAGGATTTTCCTCTCCATATAGTATTCTATTTTGAGCAATCTTCTCCCCTAATAACTCTAGTCTTCTCGTAATATCTTCTACCCTATAATCAGTAGCATTAGACTCATATCGAGAGTTAATAAGCCCAATAAAAATAGACATAGGAACACAGCCTATTAATAGTAAGACCATAAATAGCTTGAATCTCAGACTTTTCATATATTTCTTTAACTTTTTAAACCTGCTAAATATTAGAAACACCTCTTTCTATCTCTGGTGCAGTATTGTCTAAATCGCTCATTGTAATGAAAAAGCTTAACGTATAATAACATGATAGGTAGAGACCCATCGGGTCTCTACCACAGTTAAGCAAAATATCATCCTATCTTGTTAACGACCTGGACCTCTTCCTGGTCCCCAACCTGGACCTCTTCCTGGTCCTCTTCCTGGTCCCCAGCCTGGACCCCAATCCGGACCTCTTCCTGGTCCCCAACCTGGTCTTCTTCCTGGACAACAACCTGGTCCCCAACCTGGACCCCAGCCCCAGTTAGGTGGTGTCCCACAACTCCAACCCCAAGGAGTAAAACCACAGCCTCCCCAGTTGGTTGCGTTTACTGTATTAGACGATTTTTTTTCAAATTTTTCATCTTGCATATAATCACCAAAAATTCATTTCATTTACATTATTAGTATATGCATATGTCGATTTGTGGTGAATATACTCATATTAGGTTGAACTATCCTTGAAAGAAATATCCTACACCCCACTTAGTATGTATATACTGTGGTTCACTTGGATTTCCTTCAATTTTCTCACGAAGTCTTCTTATATGAACATCTACTGTTCTTACATCACCTGGGTAGTCGTACCCCCAAACGATATTAAGAAGATTTTCTCTGCTGTAAACCTTATTAGGATTCAGCATTAGAAGCTCAAGTAAGTCGAATTCCTTAGCTGTGAGATTTACCTCAGTACCATCGATATAAACTCTTCTGGATTCACAATCTACTTTGATATTACCAAAGGTAAATATCTTAGCAGCTTCCTCCACCTTTTCCTTTTTGTTACTTCTACGCATAATGGCTTTAATCCTAGCTTTGACTTCTAAAATATTAAATGGCTTAATGATATAATCATCTGCTCCATACTCAAGTCCTAAAATCTTGTCCATGTCGTCACCTTTCGCTGTCAACATGATGATTGGTACACTACTAAATTCACGGATTTGCACACAGACATCAAAACCATTCAACTTTGGAAGCATTACATCTAATAAAATTATGTCATATTCCTTGGACTTAGCTGCTTGGAGTGCTTCTTCTCCATCATAGGCACAATCCACCTCCATGCCATCCTGCTCAAGGCTAAAACGTATGCCCTTAACAATTAATTTCTCATCATCTACCACTAGAACTTTCTTACCCATCTTATCCACCTCAATTAACTTTAATGTAATCTTTTATCTTTGAAAATAAGCCCGTCTTGATTCCCACAATATTCATTAGCTCCTCTGTACTTTTAAAGGGCCCATGCTCTTCCCGGTAAGCTAGTATGGCTGCCGCCTTTGCTTCTCCAATACCTGGAAGCGTCATCAACTCTTTCGAATCAGCAAAATTAATATTTACTGACAGACTTTCTTTTGTTTGGTTTCCACTTCTATTCTCTACATCATGGTTTTCTTCTGTATTCGTATAGTTTCCTTGCTCCTTCTCCTCTAGAGAAGGGATATAAATCTGTTCTCCGTCCACTACTACCCTAGCCAAATTCACGCAATCAGGTGCAGCTTGTTTAGTAAAACCACCTGCCAGCTCAACTATATCTCTTACTCTGGCACCCACATCAAGTTCATATACTTCCGGCTTCTTTACTTGCCCGCAAATATATACACATACCTTACTACTAGAAACAATGGTATTAGATGGAATAATAACTTCCATATTGGTGCTAGAAGGCTGTGGTGATTGCGAACTTGCAATCATAACCTCGGCATCTGTATTCCCATTGCAACTATAGAATAATCCCGTTGCCCCTAAAAAAGCAGCTGTAAATAATACTTTTACAACGCTTTTTTTGTTCATATTCTACTTCCTTTACTAAATTCTGTAACTAACACGCTACATCTTTATTCTACCTAATCAACTTTTGTTTTACAATAGAATTTTCATGTTCTTGCATATTTTTATTATAACAATCGCTATAATAGCTATTTTTCCCATTTAAATATGATAAAACCTACTATAGCTACTACCATACCAATTAATTTTCTCCACTCAAAATCCACCTTGTGCATACCAAACATCCCAAAGAGTTCAATCAAATAGGCTACAAGTAGCTGTGCTATGACAATAAGTAAAGCAGCCTTTGCCGGTCCTAAACTGTTTACAGACTGAATGACAGTAATCGTAATAAAAGCACCCAGCACTCCTCCTAAGAGCATATACTTGCCATCGATTTTAAATAAGTCACCAAAACTGGATGCTCTTCCGGTTACAAACCAGGCACCTAAGCAAATAATAAGGGCAGTAAACTGAACGAAGCTAGCAGACACCCACAGGCTTGTCTGCTTTGTCACCCCACTATTAAATACCCCTTGAATACTCATTAGTGCACCTGATAACAAAGCGATCAAAAGTCCCCACATATGGTTCTCCTTTCTACATACCGTTTGAATAATAAAGAAGCAATTTCCTATCATATAAAAAAGAGACTGTATCTGTCTTTCACCAGTATACAGTCTCTTATATTGTTACCCTTTTTAACGAA
>JAEZQN010000195.1 GCA_023441145.1 Bacillota bacterium | reverse complement strand
TCGTTTACTCTTGATATATGATAATCAAATTCATACGGAAACTCCGGATGTAGTTCCTTAAATTTATCAAGCAAATACTCTATCTCTGCATAAGCACTATAAACTATGATCTTTTTTTGATTAGCTTGATTAGTTGGCTGATTGGAAGGCTTAGGTATCTCAGTTGGTTTTGTACTTTCCTGCTTCTGTGTCGCTCCCTGGTTTACTAATTTGTCATCACTCGGCCTCCCACATCCTAACAACCCAGTTACTAGGAGCATAACACTGAGTATCATGGCAATTACTCTTCTCATTTATAATCCCCTCTTCTTACTATACTATAGATACGTAAGCCTCATTACATACGTCACCTATTATGAGTATAATAATGGCAGACTATTATTAATATGTTATTGACTTGTTATAGAGTTGTAAGTTCTCTTCTATACTATAGAAATCACTTACTTTACCAAGTAATTCCTTCTTCCCACACTCCACTTAATTTAACTCAATAGAAGTCGAGATATAATACTCAAAACCTTTCTTATTGCAATACTTCATAATTTCCTTCTTTAAAGTAGAATCCTTCGTATATTCCAATAAATATACCTTGATTCGATTCTTAGCACAGATATTGATGTAGTTCTCATAATAGGTGTGGTCTTCTTCTGAAGCCTTACCAAAGGTCTTATGATTAAAATCTATAGAAGAAAACACGGTCTCTTGATTGGCCCCTGTCATGATTTTAGAAAGATCCTGATATCTGTTTAGATACTCCTTAACAAAGGTATCTCCACCGTTTATAATCACATCACCTTTTAACTTCTTTATTTGCTCTAGTATCAAACAAAGACCCTTAAAAATCTCCTTTTTATTATATATGTAAAAGACATCACAATTGTCTATAAAGAACCCATCTACTCCCTTTTCCTTTAACTCTTTTGCTTTATCTACAATAAAGGCCTGCCAGCGTTCTGATGAGACATCCACCCACCGTTCCTCTTCCCAATTTTCATATTGGCTTAAGGTGAGATTCTCATACTCCTTATAGTAGTTTCGAAAATTCTCAACAGAGCCTACATTTAGATAGGTATATACCTTCTGCCCATTGTCATGAAGCTTCTTAATATCCTTCTTAGAAAAATACTGCGCGTCTATGACAACAGTATTATAATCATAAATACGATCTGTCTCGCCCGGCATTATACTTAAAATTACCCCGTATGGTTCTTTATTATTAGGGGTTTTTGTGATTGGCGGTTTCGGTGTAGGGCTATTACTTGGCTTGTCGCTTTGCTTTGTGGTTGGTTTTGTGGTTTCTTTTGTGGATGGATTCGTAGTTGGTTTTTGCGATGTATTTCTCTCGTCCTTAGCATTTTCACATGAAATCAGAATAATACTCACTATTACGACTAATAATAAGTCCTTTCTCATTATCTCTCCCCTTCTCCTCTGCTATCTTTCAAAATTGGCATTAGCTTATTAATTATTAATTTAGCGTTAATTTAGTGCTCTCTCATGTACTATACTTTTTATAGATTTTCTAGAAAAACAGTCAATTTATACTATTATTCCACAAATAAAAACCCCTTATTAAGTACACATAGTCTCTATAGCAAGACTGTTTACACTTAATAAGAGGTATAATTACTAACTCTTTCTCTATTTACTTTCCCAACGGCCGGAGGCACCACAAGGTAGCACTAGTCCATTACCTGATACAGGAAGTCCGATTTCTTCAGCATTTACCACTCCACCAAACTTCTTAGCCACCTCTATATTTAACATATAGGCTAATACAGCTGGCTGCAATCCAGTAGTATAGGAGTTAATTAGGTAAAATAATGGTTCGTCAGATAATATTTCAGTACAAAGCTTTACAAAATCATGAATTGACTCTTCGATTTTCCAAATCTCACCCTTTGGTCCTCTTCCATAAGAAGGGGGATCCATAATAATGGCATCGTATTTATTGCCACGACGAATTTCTCTTTGTACAAATTTGACACAGTCATCTACAATCCAGCGGATTGGAGCGTCATGAAGGCCAGAGCTTGCTGCGTTCTCTCTCGCCCAAGTAACCATACCTTTGGAAGCATCTACATGAGTAACACTTGCTCCCGCTTTGGCTGCTGCCAAGGTGGCACCACCTGTATAGGCAAATAGGTTTAACACCTTAATTGGGCGACCTGCTGCCTTAATCTTATTACTAAACCAATCCCAGTTTGTTGCCTGTTCTGGGAATAAACCAGTATGCTTAAAGCTAAATGGCTGCAGATTGAAGGTTAGGCCCTTGTAGTTAATGGTCCAGCTTTTTGGAAGATCAAAGAACTCCCACTGACCACCACCTTTACTACTTCTATGATAATGTCCATTTTTCTTATTCCAAGCTTTGTTATTCTTTGGAGTGTTCCAAATTACCTGAGGGTCTGGTCGAACTAGTATATAGTCTCCCCAACGCTCTACCTTCTCTCCAGCAGAACAATCTATTACTTCGTAATCTTTCCATCCATCTGCAATCCACATAGTACTCTCTCTTTCTATCCTACAAACAGTTCCTATCCTGCTTGAATTCTTTTGCTTTGACGTTAATTCTCAATATGTTCATTATAGCTGCACTGGAATTTTTGTCAAGGCAAGGCTAGGTTTTATCAAGGTTATTTGCCTGCTGCAATACTGGTTTCCGGTCTGTATCTAATTCCCAAGTATAAAGATTCTCACCAGAAGTGTAAATTTCTTCACAAAGCCATTCGTTACTGCTTCTTCCGATAGCTCACTTAATGCTTTCTCTAGCTATACGACAAATTCTTGACACATAAAACATCCTCCATTTACATCATACCCTCTCTAATGGTTATCTTAATTAAGATATCATTCTCATCATAGCTAAAACTAAACGTTAAGAAACTTTCTGGGTCACAATAAAAGCAGCCTAGTTCATATTGTCCTCCCGTTCCTTTTGGATCATCATATGAGAATTCTTCAATAACATGCTCTCTTGAATCACCAATATGAAGATGATATCCATTCATATCTATACCGGATCCTTTTTCTGTATACTCCAGCGTCTTTTTACCTTTCACATCTCCCATTAATTTGTCCGGAAAACGTAGACACTCTAAAGAATGTCCCGGATATTCATCTATATTACAAAAAAATATCTCTATGGCATTAGGGAACCCTAGTTTACTCCAATATTTTAAAGAAACCCCTTGGGCTAACACAGGCCCAATAATAAGGGTTAGCAAAGAAACCACCACAATTACCCCTATTATTATCTTTTTTCTCATACTCCTTATACCTCCCCTATGTAGTCGCCTTATTGACACCTATTTCAATCAGAACCTTGCAAATACCTGTATAAGATGACTTATTATTTCCTTAATTTTTATTATAACAATACAAGATAATTATGTCATCAAAAAAGCCCCAACCCTTTCATTAAGGGCTGGAGCTTCACACTTTTATCTATTATCTACACATTAAATACTTCATCTTCTGCTAATGCTTTTAATTTTGCATCTGCATCTTCCATGCTAGAACCTTTGACACCAAAGTAAAACTTAATCTTAGGCTCTGTTCCAGATGGACGAACTGCACACCAAGCATCATCACTTAAATCAAAG
>JAEZQN010000151.1 GCA_023441145.1 Bacillota bacterium | reverse complement strand
CAACAATTCAGCACATTTATGGAGGATTTCCATATTCTCTGTAAGAATCTCTTTTGCTTTCCTGTAACAAGAATCAATAATATTCTTAACCTCAGCATCTATGGAGTTGGTTACATCTGCGCTATATTGCTTCATATGACCTAAATCACGACCAATAAAGACTTCGTCATCATCATTTCCATAATTAATAAGACCTACCTTCTCTGAGAAACCATATTTGGTTACCATAGCTCTGGCAGAATTAGAGGCTTCTTTAATATCTTGAGATGCTCCTGTAGTGATGTCATCAAAAATTAGTTCTTCAGCCACACGACCACCTAAAAGAGTGGTTATATTCTGAATCATTCTTCCCTTGGTCATAAACATCTCATCCTTTTCAGGCAATGGCATCGTATAACCAGCTGCACCAGACCCTGTTGGAATTACACTAACGGTATAGACAGGTCCAATATCAGGAAGCAGATGGAATAGAATGGCGTGACCGGATTCATGGTAAGCCGTAATCTTCTTTTCCTTATCAGATATGACACGACTCTTCTTCTCCGTACCAATTCCAACCTTAATAAAAGATTTCTTAATATCTTCCTGAACGATGTAAGCTCTATCTGCCTTAGCAGCCACAATTGCAGCTTCATTCAAGAGATTCTCTAAATCCGCTCCAGTAAATCCTGCTGTCGTCTGTGCAATCTGTTTTAAATCGACATCTTCGCCTAAAGGCTTTCCTTTGGCATGCACTCCAAGAATCTCTTCCCTACCTTTAATATCAGGACGGCCTACTGCTACCTTGCGGTCAAAACGACCTGGGCGAAGAATAGCAGGGTCTAATATATCTACACGGTTTGTAGCAGCAAGTACGATAATACCTTCATTTACACCGAAGCCATCCATCTCCACCAACAACTGATTCAAGGTCTGCTCACGTTCATCGTGGCCGCCACCCATACCAGTACCACGGCGTCTCGCTACTGCATCAATTTCATCAATAAAAATAATACATGGAGCATTCTTTTTTGCTTCCTCAAATAATCCCCTACACGAGAAGCACCTACACCAACAAACATTTCCACAAAGTCAGATCCAGAAATACTAAAGAAAGGAACACCAGCTTCACCTGCAACTGCCTTGGCAAGAAGAGTTTTACCTGTTCCAGGAGGTCCAACTAGCAAAACGCCCTTTGGAATCCTAGCCCCTACAGAAATATATTTCTTTGGGCTCTTTAAGAAATCTACAATCTCACTAAGCTCCTCTTTTTCTTCATCCAAGCCTGCTACCTTTTTGAAAGTAGTTCTCTTATTCTCATCCGTGGACAGTTTCGCTCGGCTCTTACCAAAGTTCATCACCTTGCTATTGCCACCACCACCACTTGCCTGGTTGGTTAAAAAGGTAAATAGAATCACTATAACAATGACACCCAAAAGCATAGGTACTAAATTGGTTATAAACCAACTAGGCTTATCAATGTCATGAACTTGAAGCGTTACGCCCTCTTTCTTCACCAGTTGAGATACTTCATTTACATCTGTTTCATAAAAGCTTTTGGTAGTACCATTTATATGAACAACGATTCGACCAGTTGGTGTTTCTTCGTTAGGATAAATATCCACACTTAACACCTTGCCATCATTCAAATCCTTAACGAAATTCTGATAGCCATAACTTACACTATCTGTATTAGTGAAGTTACTAGACAAGTATAAGGCTGCCCCGACAACTGCAATAATAATCAAATAAAAGCCTAAGCCTTTCATTTGTTTTTTCAACTATAGCACTCCTCTCTTTACCTTACTTTTGATTTAATTTTCGACTACTCCGATATAAGGTAAGTTTCTATATCGCTGAGCAAAATCCAAACCATATCCCACAACAAATTCATCTGGAATTTCAAATCCACAATAATCAACTTTCACTTCCGTTACACGACGAGAAGGTTTATCTAACAATGTACATAACTTAAGGCTGTTAGGTTTTCTTGTCTTCAGTAACTCAATTAAATGATGCAGGGTTCTTCCAGAGTCAATAATATCCTCTACTATTAGAACATCTTTACCTTCAATAGAATCATCTAAATCCTTAACAATTTTAACTCTTCCACTACTTTCAGTTCCATCTCCATAACTAGAGATAGACATAAAGTCAAAGGTTACAGGAACTGTAATAGATTTTGCTAAATCACAGGTAAAGAATACTCCACCCTTTAATACACATATTAAATGCACTTCTTTCCCTTCATAATCCTTGTTAATCTGCTCAGCAAGAGCCTTAATCTTAGTTGATACTTCTTCTTCAGAAATAAGCACTTTAATCTTATCTGACATTTTAAACCTCCGATATATTTACAACAAGTATTTTCTTGGATTCACAAGACAGCTTATAGGCCTCACTTATCCGGCTTTCTGTAATCCACATTACATGTGCACCATCACACAGCAAGGGAATATTGTTTCTCTTTTCCTTTGGAATCTTATCATTAATAAATATTTCCTTCAAGGGTTTCGTTCCACCCTCTTTATTAATTTGCATAAAATCTCCCGGCTTGCGCGTTCGTAGGAAAATTGCATTTTTTATTTTATCATAATCAAACCACTTCGTACAACTGTTTTTAGGAATGGCCATATTTTTTTCATAATCCAAGAAAGAAAACGTAATTTTCTTCCTGATTTCGGGTATCAAATATGTTTCCGGTACTTTTACTTCTACTGGAAGACTGTTGATTGATTCCTCATTAGGAGCGAGTACACCATTCTTACTTTTTCCGATTTCCAGATTACTATAACCACACCTTGCCAGCACACCGTAAGGAAGATTAAGTTGTTTACCTACTCCTTTACTAGGCAACTCATATACTGAGTACACATGTACTTCTTCAATATCCTTAAGTCTTCCAGCAACATTTCCAATTATCTGGCGCAAAACTCGTTTTACTAGAACTGGTTCTTCCCTGCTAATGGATGCTATATCTACAGAGTATAACCCATTCCTTTCCGTTACAATCCTTTCATAGAGAATATCTGTCTGTTTTTTTAGATACTCTTCTACTTCATAAATATGACTGGATACTCCCGCAATGTGTGATACTGCCTGATTGTTTACCTCATTTAAAAGGGGGATTACCTGAAGACGAACCTTATTCCTAGTGAAGTCCGTTTCAAGATTGGTAGAGTCTGTACAATAAGAAGTTTCCTCTTCCTTAAGATATGCTTCGATTTCTGTTCTAGTAACTGCTAGTAATGGTCTTATATAAGGTTCTCGTACTGGCACAATCCCAGCCAAACCTTTCAGTCCAGTACCCCTTACCAAATGAAATAATACAGTCTCTGCTAGATCGTTTTTATTATGTGCTATTGCTATTTTATTGCAACTTTTGGCTTTATATTCACGCTCAAATGCCCGATATCGTAAAATTCGTCCCGCTTCCTCCAAAGAGCACCGATATTTACTACTATACCCTGCTACATCCTCTTCATAGGTCGTACAAGGAATGCCTGCTTTCTCACAAAACTCTTCCACATACCTTTGGTCTCGGTAAGCTTCCTCTCCACGAAGGCCATGATTGACATGTACCACAAATAAATCAAGTAGGTAGGTATCCCTCAATGACATCAATACCTTCAGTAGGCAAATAGAGTCCGCTCCTCCACTAACTCCAACTACGATGCGGTCTCTCCTTTGAAGCATATGATGTTGTTGAATATACCTATCTACTTGATTAAACATAAGTTCTCCATATTGTTTTCTATTCTAATTTCTCACGGTAAGTCATATTAAGAGGTGTCTCTTTTGTGCTATCATAAAGGTAGATTACTCTACTTTGCCCTCATATTGGACTTTTCCCACTCTAGACACCTCTTATTCTACATCTACCAAATCAAGAATACAACCCTTATCACATCAGCTCCTCTAATCAATCTATACCTATTCCTCTTCTACCTTTTCCACATACCAGCCACTAGAACAGTCATATCATCTATGGCAACATGATTATTCTGCTCTATTGCATGTTTTAATAATTGATCCGCAATCTCCTGTGGAGTAGATGCTTTTATTTGGGATAGGAATTTAGATACATACTTTTCCTTATCTGACTCATTTATACAATCAAGTAACCCATCGGAGACCATAACAACAAAATCTCCGTCATACAACTTTTTCGACACTCCATCCATATCTACATCGTTTAATACCCCAATTGGCATTGTTGTGGATGTAATTACCTCAACCCAGTCCTTCCTCTTTATAAAGGTTGCAGCAGCGCCAATCTTAATAAAATCACACATGCCTGTATGTAGGTTAATTACGCTCATATCAATAGTGGAGCATATCTGCTGGTCCGCCCGTAATACTAAAACAGAATTAATTAGCTTAATTGCAGAATCCTCACGAAATCCTGCCTCCATAAACTTCTCCATCAATTCAACTACAGACTGACTCTCTTTACAGGCTTGCTCCCCAACCCCCATTCCATCTGATAACGTTACAATAAACTCTCCACCAGAGAGTGTTAGAAAGGAGAAATTGTCTCCCGACACCGTTTCACTAGTTTTTGGGGTTTTCGACATGCCTGTAAGAACTTTAAAATTGGTATCCTCCACAAAGCAAAGGACATCATAGTCTTCCGATACTATATTTTTTGTTCCCTCCATAGGCTTCATCCGCCTATGGAGTACCTCCCCTAAAATAGTGGCCGCCTCCTTCGTTGTAATACACCGGCCATGTTTTGTTCTAAGGGTAAGGAAATAATCCTGTCTACGGTTACGTTTTTCTACTACAGATATATGTTTAACATCTAAATGATGGGGCTTCATATAAGCGATAATATCATCATACTGTTTTTGATCCAAACCAACGCTATCATACAAATCCTTAGAAAAATTCTCTATAATCGAAGCTACCTCCAAAAACTGACCTGCAATCGCTTCCCTGCTCTGAGCCATACGATTATGCCAGGTCAAATTTAGCTTAGCCATTTCCAACCCTCGATTTGTCTCAAAAATAAACTCATTCAAGTTAATACATTGTCTAGCAAAGCTAGGAGGAATATCTCCTCTACCAATCTTACCATTTTGTTCTGCCACCGTTAATATAGAAAATGCGGCTTTATATGTATCATAAAAATTAGTTTGCCAACATGAGTGACAGTTTACACAGCGTTTACAAAGCTTATCTGAAAGCTCATCAAAAATAAAATTAACGTCCTCCTTACTTAAGGCGCTCTTGGTTTCCGAAATTTGATAAAACGTCGTGGACAATGATTTAAAGGATTCTGCAAACTCTTTAAGTTTATTCCTTGCCACATCCTGAATCTTCTCCTTTGTCTGCATATCCTCCCGCAATTGTATGGGTAAGGTGTCTGCTGTGTAAAGAAGTTTTTTGGGTAACAACATAAATACAGCTGTGGCAGAGGCTAATGC
>JAEZQN010000143.1 GCA_023441145.1 Bacillota bacterium | reverse complement strand
TGAAATTGCACAGGTTTATTAAGTAAACCTTTTTTAGAGAAAAGTCTAGAAAAGACTAGAAATGCCATAGCAACATCATCTGATGTCGCTATGGCATTTCGTCAGAGCTGTTTTTTTACAGCCCCTTCGTTATTGCCTGATTCTGTGCATATATACAAAGCTTTGTAAAGCCTTCTCTAAATTTCATATCATCTTGTTTGGTACGTTTTTTCATGCTACAGCTATGAATTCCGTTTTTACGTTTTTTGGCGGCAACATGACGCTCGTACATAAGCATATCTATATTTTGATTAGTAAACCATTTACCATTAAAGCTAATAGCATAGGCTTTTTTTCCTAACACCATACTGGCAACCCCATAATCGTGTGTCACCACAATATCTCCTGGTTCCGTACGGTTGAAAAGTGCCAAATCTGCAGCGTCAGGAGCCTTGCTGACTTGTATAATAGAGGAGTAGTTGGAATAAAGTTCGTGACTAGTATCAATAATCATATATACTTCAATCCCAAATCCTTTGGCTACTTCCTCAATAATGTCTTTTACAGGACAAGCGTCCGCATCCACTAGAATTTTCATATATTTTCCTATCTTATTTATCATATTGCATTAAGGATACATCCTTACTATAGTTTATGCAAAAATCAAGGAAAAGTTATTCTGCCGGCATTTCAGCAGCTGGAACTTTCTTTACCCCACAGAAGAAAATACCTACAATAATAGGAAGGTAGTAAGTAATCAGTCTCCATAAAATAAGGGCAACGGCAATTAGGCTTGGATTGATAATAAAGATACCAAATAGTAAATAAAAGCAACCCTCAGCACCCCCTGATGCTCCCGGAAGAGGAATAAAGGAGGAAATCATTAAGACAAAAGCACTGGCTGCTACTATTGATAGGATGGATCCAACTTGTACCCCTAAGGACATACAGATACAAAATGGAATAAGGAAGAAAGCAGTCAACTGGGCACAGGAAACAACGACTCCTTGGAGTAATACCCATTTTTGCTTCGTAAGCTCTCTAAACCCATCATGGAAACCAGCAATTTGGTGATTAGCATTTTCTAATGATTTTTCTTTATCTTTAATAATATGAAGTTTTGACAATAAAGCAATGATTCCATTTACTAATTTGGTAGTAAACTTAGGGAGAAAACCTACTAAAAATAAAGCAATAACAACTGCAATATTCACTAGGAAGCCTACCCCTATTAAAGCAGCTAGCTTGCCACTACGCTCATAAAAGAAGCGATACCGAACAGATAGAAGTACTGTGGAGTAAAAGATTAAGGATACCTGATACACTATAAACTTCATTAGAAGTATACTAGACGCTTCTCCAACCTTAAAGGATTCTTTTGTAAGATAGTATGCCTGCATTGGTTGGCCACCACTTTGAAATGGTGTCAGGTTGTTAAATAATAGTCCTACCATAGTGGTTTTAAATGCTTTTAAAAAGGAGAGTTTGCGCTTAATACTATTGGCAGTACAGTATAAAACACCACTTTCAAATAAGCAATAACAAAGCATACATCCTAAGGCTAATAGCATCCATTTTATATTGGCAGTAATAACAATATGGTATAGTTCACCTATATCAAATTTAAAGAGAATAACACCTACGACAATACATGCAGCAAGTATTATAATTAATAGGTTTAGCTTTCTTGATTTCATCTTAAACTCCTTATACTCATCCCACATAGTTCATTATTAACAGTAATTCTTTACTCTCTTACGTTTCTCCTTGTGTTTCTTATAACGAAGAGCTCTCTTGTAATACTTATCCCACATTTTTGCTACATTTTCCCGACTGTAAAAGGCTTTTCCACGCTTGGACATATCTACAGCTTTAGCATAAAATGCAGGATCCTGTTGTAGCTGTTCTAAAAGATTCTTAAAGTCTTTATTATCATCCGCTTTCAAGTAAAAATCAAATAAGATATCTTCATATAAATCCAAATCCCTTAGAAGCATTGGAACATTACAGTTCATGGCCTCAAGTACAGTCATTGGAAATAGTTCATTATAAGATGGTAAAAACATCACATCAGCCAAATTATATACTTCGTTCATCTTCTCTCGATCAATAATACCAAGGAAGGTTACATTCTTTGGAGGATGTTCTTTAATACGCTTGATTTCTTCATAGCCATCGGTAATGACTCCGAAGGAAAAACCACCAGCCCAAACAAAATGCATATCTGGCATCTTCTTGGCAATCTCAACAAAGTCTAGAAGCCCTTTTCTCTTCTGAAGCTGTCCGACTCCTAAAACAGTGAATTTATCCTCAGGAAGCCCGTATTCTTTTCTTAAGTCTGCTTTAGAGCAATCTTTGATTGGAAAGAACTGCTTAGAGGAAACGTAATTCGGGATATAAGTAACTCTCTTAGGATTAATTCCGTATTCAGCTAACTTTTTGATAAACCAGGGATTGACAGTTACTAATAGATCCATCGATTTATAAAAACGCATTACATACCAATAGAATGCTTTTTTAGCTAGTTTAGGTAGCTTGATGCTATCCTCTAAGGTCTCTGGAATGAAATGCACGTATCCTACAGCAACACCTTTTCGCTTTGCTTTTGGTATAGTGAGAAAGAATTCTGGATTAATACTATGATAATGTGTTATATCACCCATGGTAAAGCTATTAATATCTATTTTATACTGGTCTGACAGCTCTTCTTTCACCAAGGCTACCTGTTCTAAATACGCGGAGCCTACTCCTTGGCCTTTTACACTGTCTGCACGTGATAACATGTTAATTGTATACATAGGGATACCTCCTCTGATGGTATTGTACAATAGAGTTCATAAGGAAACAACTGGATTGGATGAACTGTAAGAAAATATTAAGTTTCTTTAAAAAGGGAAGTATTTTAATTATATTGTGCTATAATAAAACAATGTAATGTGCTTTTGCACAATAAACCCAGAGTAGTAAGGAGTTTACTATGACAAAATTATTGGTGAAATGGTTTATTAAGGATGCCGAGAATGTACAGAATAGGCAGGTACGAACTCGATATGGAATTCTAGCTAGTATTGTAGGAATTATAAGTAATATTTTATTGTTTGCGGTAAAAGCTTTCATTGGTCTAATGATAGGTAGTATCTCTGTTACTGCAGATGCCTTCAATAACTTGTCAGATGCTGCTTCTAGTATTATAAGCTTTGTAGGAGTTAAGATTGCCAATCGTCCAGCGGATAGGGAGCATCCTTTTGGTCATGGTCGATATGAATATATAGCAGCTCTTATTGTAGCATTTTTAGTGTTTGAGGTGGGGGTTACCTGCTTGAAAAGCTCTCTTGATAAGGTTTTTCATCCTCAAGCAGTAGAGTTTAAGCTAATACTCGTTATTATTCTATGTCTTTCTATTTTGGTAAAGGTATGGCTTGGCTTTTTTAATCGTAAATTAGGGAAAATGATTAATTCCAGTGTAATGAAGGCAACTTCCGCAGATGCTTTTGGAGATGTACTCATTACGTCTGCCACAGTGATTTCTATTATCGTAGGTTATCTGACCAATCTTAAGATTGATGGGTATATGGGTGTTTTAGTATCCCTTATTGTTTTATATGCTGGATTTGGCATTGCCAAGGATACCTTAGAACCGTTGATTGGTGAGGCAGTATCCCCAGAAACTTATGATTTGATTACTAAAAAGGTGGAAAGCTATGAGGGAATTGTAGGAAGCCATGATTTAATTGTGCACAATTATGGACCATCCAATACTATGGCTACTATTCATGCAGAGGTCCCAAGTGATATGAATATTGAGGAAGCCCATGACTTGATAGATGGGATTGAAAGAGATGTACTTAGAGAACTAGATATTTTTCTTGTGATTCATATGGATCCATTGGAAGTAAATAATCAGGTAGTAACTGAGTTAAAGAAAAAGGTAAAAGGGATTGTCAAAGAACTGGATTCCGATGCTTCCTTACATGATTTTCGCATGGTAAGTGGAGAACATTATATTAATATCATTTTTGATTTGGTTGTACCCCACGATTATACCGATGAACAAGAAAATAAACTTCTGCTTCATATAAATGAGAAGGTCAGTGCTCTAGATAACCGGTATCAATGTAGTATTACCCCAGAACACAGCTTTATCGCAATGGAGGATAGATAATGATAATTGATATGCACACTCATATCTGGCCTGATAGTATGGCTAGAAAAACAGTAGAGAAATTAGAAGATGTTGGTCAAGTTAAAGGGTACACCGATGGGACAATGAGAGGCTTACAAGCTTCTATGGAACAAGCTGGTGTGGATTACAGTGTCATTCTTCCAGTAGTGACAAAACCAGAGCAGTTTGACAATGTTACTTTTTTTGCAGAAGAAGTGAATGCTAAGGAGAATCTGTTTTCTTTTGGTGGGATTCACCCTAAGGACATTTATTATAAGAGGCACCTCAGAATCATAAAAGAAAAAGGCCTACCTGGGGTGAAGCTTCATCCCGATTACCAGGGGGCCTTTGTTGATGAAATAGAGTATCTACATATTGTAGACTATGCTTTGGAACTTGATTTGGCTGTAACCATCCATGCAGGCTTAGATATTGGCCTTCCTAGTCCTATACACTGTACTCCAAAGCGAGTGCTTCAGTTGTATCAGGAGCTAAAGCTTGAGGATCATGTGGATAACAAGGTGATTTTAGCCCATACTGGTGGATATGCATGTTGGGAACAGGTGCAAAAGATACTTGCAGGAACCAAGCTGTACTTTGATATCAGCTACACCATACCATTTATACAGGATGATCTGTTGGTAGAGATTATTAGACAGCATGGGAGCAGTCGAATTATGTTTGGAACAGATTCTCCTTGGGGTGAGCAGAGTAGCACTATAGCAGCAGTTAAGGCATTACCGCTCACCGTACAAGAGAAAGAGAACATTTTTTCTGAGACGGCAAGAAGAATTCTATCTATATAAATACAATTGGTTCTCATACTTAGTAGTGCTCTAGTTTTTCTGTAATCTTAAGACCTGTAGGGGTAACCGCTAAACCTCCCTCTGCTGTTTCTCTAATGGAAGGCGGCATGGCAACACCAACACATCTCATTGCATCGAGAACTTCATCGATAGGAATAGCACTTACGACTCCACTTAGAGCCATATCAGCACTAACAATGGAGTTTACTGCTCCTGCAGCATTGCGCTTTACACAAGGGACTTCCACTAGACCCGCTACTGGGTCGCAGGCAAGTCCCATTAAATTTTTCATGGCAATGGCGGCAGCATGAGCACAAGCCATGGCATCTCCACCCTTAAGATAACAAGCACCAGCAGCAGCCATACAGGAGGCAGAACCAATTTCTGCTTGGCAGCCACCTTCAGCACCGGAGATGAAAGCTCTATTCACAATCACCTGGCCGATACCAGCTACCACGTAAAGACCTTCTATCATTCGCTCATAGGGAAGGTTAAGCTGATGTTCCATGGTTAAAAAAACTGCAGGGACAACTCCACAGGAGCCAGCAGTAGGGGCTGCTACAATACGCTTCATACAGGCGTTGGACTCTGTAATCTTTAAGGCAGTTGCTATAATTTCGGCCATAAAAGGTCCGCCAATCAGAATTCCTTTTTTAGAGGCTCTTTCTACCCGTTCTCCATCACCACCAACCATTCCACTTTTGGAGCGTAGATTCTTGTCATAATTGTCTTTAGAAAGTTTCATGGCATTGTAAGTATCCTGCATTTTTCCTAAGGATTCCTCTTTTGTAACACATCTATCCTGCATATCTTGTTGAAGCACGGCTTCGTAAAAGTTACAGTGCTTTTTCTTACATAGATCTAGTATTTCTTCAACAGATTGAAAACTCATTGTGCTCCTCCTATTAGTCGCCATGTACACTTAGGTATGTGATTTTATGAATGCCTGGATACCTAGATAATTGATCAATAGCATCTCTTGGAATCTCTTGATCACATTCAATGATCATAACAGCTCTTCCACCACGGTTATCTCGGTAAAGCTGCATTGTTCCAATGTTTACATTGCATTTCGTTAGGACAGAGGAGACTTCTGTCACATGTCCAGGTAAATCATCATTATGAACAATCAGTGTAGGGTAGTCTCCGCCAAAATTGGCGGCAAGACCATCAATACTACAAATTTTAATGATCCCTCCACCGAGGGAAGATGCTATGACAGTGATTTC
>JAEZQN010000137.1 GCA_023441145.1 Bacillota bacterium | reverse complement strand
CTGTAATGCTTATAATAAGTGCTTCTATTGACTTTCAGCACACGACATAAGGTTTTGATGTCATGTTGAAAACGGAGTTTATGAACGGCTTCTAATCGTTGCTTGAGTGTGGCGTGAAGATGGCAATCGCTTTTTTTAATATTAGGTTTTCCTCTTCAAGTTGAGCATTTCGTTTTTGAAGTTCTTTTACTTGGAGTGCGGTGAGAACTTCACCGTCATCAACTTCTACAGTTGAGTATTGTTTGATCCAGCGGCCAAGGGCTGTAATGGATACACCGTATTCTTTGCAAAGAGCAGCTTGTGATTTGCCACCGTTTTGATATAGATTTACGATTGTTCTTTTAAATTCTTCGTCGTAACGTGTTCCTCGTTTGTTTGTGGGCATAAGTGGATACCTCCTTTTTTGTGTCTACTTAATTGTAATATATAGTTACTTATCGTGTCCACTTTTATAATATAGATCCAAGATCCACAAATCCCATCTCCTTAAAATTTGAGTACACTCTTGAGTACACTCAATATAGACGTGCTGAGAATCTCCTTTCTATAAGGGTTTTTAGCCTATTGTTCGGGTTCGAGTCCCGTCTCGCGCTTGAGAAAAACAAACAAGGGTATCCGAAAGGATACCTTTGTTTGTTTTTTCGAGTCCAATCCTGGACTCGAAGGTTCGAGGTCTCCGCTCCGCTCCGGTCGGTTCAAAACCAAGGTCCCCCGGACCTTGTGAACCGTCTCGCGCTTATTGGAAAATCAGGCCTCCAATGAATTTGGAGGTATTTTTCAGTTATAAAACCCATGTGTGGATGGAAGGTATCCCAACACGGCGAAACTGATCCGGAAATCGCCCTCAAAATCAGTTATGACCTTGCTCTGCTTGCCGGTTATCGGAAACAACGGATAGCACAAAATAGACACCATAAAGTATTATGAATATGTGAATAGACTTTTCGTTCTAGTTATCATATAAGGTGGCTATATCCTGTATTCTACACTTCATTTCTGTTCGAATATGTAACGGTTCTAAACACTCGCATTTATCCCCAAAACTGAAAAGAATATTGTAGTAGTAATCGTTCTCTATGAAAGGAAAACTAACGATGTAGTGTTCATTGCCGTCAGGCGAAAAGTGTTCATAAGCACAAAAATCAAGTACCCTTTCCATGATAGATTTATGAATACGAATTTTAATTTTTGTTTTCATAGTTGCCAAAATATCAGCAAATTCTAACTGCGGGTTTTGATAATCTAATGGTGTAAAAAAATTCTCTTGTATGTGTAGGTTTGACATGCGAGATATTTTGAATAAACGAAAATCATTTCTTTTAAGGCAATACCCTTGCCAGTACCAATTGCTATTTTTCAATACAAGCTGATATGGCTCGGCTGTTCGAGCAATTTTGTTCCCATAACGGTCTGTATATTCAAATGAAAGTAGCTTACTTTCCTGTAAAGCTGCTATGCTAATTTCTAAATATGGTTGTATGTTCCTGTTGCCCATCCACGGATTTAAATCTATGTAAATTTGATTTGCTTTTAACTCGATATCATTTGTTCTGTCGGCTGGGATAAAGCTCTTAACTTTTGCAAGGGCGTTTACCAGTTCATCCCCTCGTATTATAGTAGAAAGATTGGAAAGTCCCATCAGTATAACGGAAAGGTCCACAGTCGAAAAAAGTTTTTTATCAATCTTGTAATTTCGCATGATTTCAAAGCCACCACCAACTCCTGGTATAGAACAAACAGGAATACCTGCCATGTTGATAGTGTCTATGTCACGGTAGATTGTGCGGGGTGAAACTTCAAACATATCTGCTAACTCCTGTGCGCCAATCCGCTCTTTTTCAAGGAGTATCATAATAATGCTAACAAGCCTGTCAATTTTCATCAGACAGCCACCTTTCAAATTTCTGAAATTCTTTTACAATTATAAATTGTGGCCATACTGTTGTCAACAATTTCATGGTACAATAAAAATGTAAACAAATCGATTTACCTATCAGGAGGAGGCATTATGCAGAAAAAAACTTTGGTAATAATAGATATTCAAAATGACATAACAAAGAATTATAAGGATATAATTGACAATATCAATAAAGCTATTGATTGGGCAGTGTATAATAATATTTATGTTATTTATATAAGGCATGAAAACTTATCACTTGGCACGAGGACTTTTAAACCCAATACATATGGGGCTGAATTAGCTTCAGACTTGAAAATAGTATCAAAAAATGTATTTACAAAATACAAGGGAAACGTATTAAGTAGTGAAGAATTTACAGACTTTATTAGTAAAAATGAAATATGTGATTTCTACATAACAGGAGCAGATGCTGTGGCTTGTGTTAAATCAACCTGTTACAATTTATGCAAAGTAAATTATAAAGTTAACGTCTTATCAGATTGTATCACCAGTTATGATAAAAGGAAAATTAACGAAATGTTACGCTATTATGAAAGTAAAGGTTGTAAAATCATTAGCTTAAATGACTTGTCACCTAATCACATAGTTAAAGTAAAAACATTATAGAGGTGACGATACTTTAGTCCACTGGGAACCGGGGTATGTTACTTCGGAACTGAATTTTAGCGTTTCCACTATTATAATATAGATCCACTCTATGACTGATGAAGAGTTTGAATTGTATGTTAAAGAATTAAAGGAAAAAGAGAATAAAAATAACTAATACCACCAATCAGTAAAATGGTTAGGTGGTATTATTATATTAAAGAAATTCTTGCTCTACGGTCGGTCTACGGACAACAGAAAAAGGAATTGAATATAATACCAATTGAAATATTTATTAGTCTATAATAAAATATTATAGCTAAAAACACGAAGGAAAAGGGAAAATGAGCATGAAAAAAGTAAAAAAAGTAGGAATTGTTGCGGCGGTTGCAATTACCTTAATTACTACTAATGTACCTACTTTAGCCCATTGGGAAGTAAATAATATTAGTAGTAATACTGAAGAAGCTACTCAAATACAAAAAGTAGCAGCACATACAACAGGGGATAATTTTAATCTCGGGGATTGGATATACAAAGAGTATAGTACTAGCATAATTTTAGATTATTATGATGGTACAGATACGGATATTGTTATACCTGGAGAACTTAATGGTAAACAGGTCAAAATAGGAACTATGAATTGTTTCTCTAATATACAATCTACAATGACTAGTTTGACATTCAAAGAACATAACGGTAAAAAAGTACTTACTCCTAATACCTTTAAATCTGTATTTGAAAATTATACCGCACTTAAGAGTGCAGATTTAAGTGGGCTAGATACTACAGATGTTACTAACATGAACAGTATGTTTAAAGGATGTACTTCTTTAACCAGTGTAAATTTAAGTGGTTTTGATTTAGAGAAAGTAACGGATATGTCCCATATGTTTGCAGATTGTAGTAAATTAACAAGTGTAACATTTGGTGATACCTTTGATGCCTCTCAAACAACTAATATGTCGTATATGTTTAAAGGATGTAATTCTTTAAGCAATTTAGATATGAGTGGTTTTATTACAGAAAAAGTAACTAATTTGTCATATATGTTCGATGGCTGTCAATCTTTAAAGAGTTTAGATTTAAGCAACTTTAATACAGAACTAGTAACAAATATGAGATATATGTTCAATGGTTGTGAATCATTAACTAGTCTAGATGTAAGTAGCTTTAATACAAAACTAATCACTGCAATGGATAATATGTTTAGAGATTGTAGATCATTAACCAGTTTAGATTTAAGTAGTTTTAATACAGAGAATGTAACTACTATGACAAATCTCTTCTTAGGATGTAGTTCTTTGTCCAATATTGACATCAGTAATTTTAATACATCACAAGTTACTATGATGAATAATATGTTTAAAGATTGTAGCTCTTTAAAAAGCTTAGATTTAAGTAACTTTGATACATCAAAAGCAATAAATATGTCATATATGTTTTCCAATAGCGGGGTACCTGAATTAGACTTAAGTAGTTTTGATACCTCACAAGTAACAAATATGCAGGGTATGTTTTACAATACAGAAGACTTAAAAAAGATTACATTTGGTGATAAATTTACAACATCATCAGTAAATAATATGGCATATATGTTTTGTGATAGTGCGTTAGATAACTTAGATGTAAGTAATTTTGATACATCATCCGTAACAAATATGATGTATATGTTTGCAAGATTGGATAACATAAATGTTTTAGATTTATCTAGTTTTAATCTAGATAAAGTTACTACAGATAAGATGCTTTATATGTTTAAGAAGAATATCTCAGCTGATTCAAGTGGTAATATTACAGAACTGGATCCATCCACTTATGCAAAAGAGTTCCTAGTTGTTTCTAAAGACTCAAAGTTAAAGAATTATGATTATTTAGCAGATCATTGTATACCAGTAGGTCCTTCTTTAGATGCAAATGGTGGAAAATTCGAGAATGGGGAAGCTGTCTGTTCAGATTTTAAAACCAATGTAGTAGAAAGTCTTGACGAGGCTGGAATAAATAAAGTAATAAATGATGCTTTATTAGCGGTGACGGAACCAATGAAAGATGGTTATACATTTATTTCATGGGAAACGCAACAACAAACCAGAGCCAACACTTCACTTTTTGATAAGTTAAATGTAGTTTATTATGCGAAATGGCATAAAGGAGATAAAGTTACTACAGACAATGGTACTGTTATTAAACCAGGACCTAATAGCGGAACACCTGTAGTTGATGTAAATGGGGCTGTTACAGTTCCTGAGGGTGGTATTGTAATTCTACCTGATGGAAAAGAAATAACTCCAGTAGCAGGAAGTATTGTAAATCCAGATGGAACCATAACCCCACCAGCAAGTACGGAAACTCCAGATGAAGAAATTGAAACACCGGATGAAGAAATTGAAATTCCGGATGAAGAAATTGAAATCCCAGATGATCAAAATGGAACTCCAGGAGGAAGTACAGGAACTTTAGATGGAGATAATGTAAAACCAGATGGAAATATTGAACATCTAGGATCAAGCAACGTAAACCAAGGTGGAAGTAGTAAGCCACAATCTGGAAGTAATGGAAACCTAGGTGGAACTATAAATCAAGGTGGAGTTGTAGAAGAGCCAGAGGTACACAATAACCAGGCTGGAGCTGTAGAAGAGCCAGAGCTAAATGAAACAACTGATGGAACTGTAGAAGAACCACAGGAATATAATAATCTAGAATCAAAAGATGAAATAAACTCCAATGCAATACAAAATGGTGACAATGCAGCTTCTAAAACAGGGGTTTCCAGCGTATTTAGTATGTTTAAGTATTCTTGGTTATGGTTACTAATACTATTAGCTATTATTATACTTATTATAGTAAAGAGAAAGAATAAGGAAGAGGAAGAGGTAGAGATATAGTTAAATCTCGTCTTTTGCTTTAGAAAAAGGGGCTGTAAAAAAACAGCTCTGACGAAATGCCATAGCGACATCAGTTGATGTTGCTATGGCATTTCTAGTCTTTTCTGGACTTTTCCGTAAAAAAAGGT
>JAEZQN010000410.1 GCA_023441145.1 Bacillota bacterium | reverse complement strand
TTATTGAAGGCGGGTTAGAGATAAAGCCTAAGAATGTATTAATCTATGCCACCTCAAATCGTAGACATCTGATTCGTGAGACTTGGTCTGATAGGGAGGATGTAAGAGTAGAGGAAGTGCATCATTCTGATACAATGCAAGAAAAGTTATCTCTTGTAGCAAGATTTGGTGTCACCATACATTTCTTAAAACCAAACAAGAAAGAGTTTAACGAGATTGTATTAAGATTAGCTAGAAAGCACCAAAAACTTACCCTCTCCGACGAGGAATTATTATTAAAAGCAAACCAATGGGAGTTAAGCCATGGTGGCAAGTCTGGAAGATGTGCAGAGCAATTTGTCAATTACCTACTGGGGCAATTGGACTAATAGATTGATACAGTGATAGAAAGAGAGTCTTTTCATGAAAACAAGTGATTTTTATTTTGATTTACCAGAGGAGCTGATTGCTCAAGATCCACTAGAGGATCGTTCTAGCTCTAGGCTTCTTGTATTGAATAAAGAGACAGGAGAATTAAAACATTCTGTATTTAAATCAATCATAGATTATTTAAATCCTGGGGATTGTTTAGTTATAAATAATACAAAGGTAATTCCAGCTAGATTGATTGGCGAAAGAGAGGGCACTGGTGGAAAGGTAGAACTTCTATTATTAAAACGCAAGGAAAATGATATCTGGGAAACCTTGGTGAAGCCAGGAAAGAAGGCTCGTGTTGGAAGTAAGATTGTATTTGGCAATGGACTTTTAAGTGCTACTGTAGTGGATATTATTGATGAAGGTAACAGATTAGTGCAATTTCATTATAATGGTATATTTGAGGAAATTCTTGACCAATTAGGTCAGATGCCTCTTCCTCCCTATATCCATCATCAATTAGAGGATAAGAACCGTTACCAGACAGTTTATGCTAAAAATGAAGGCTCAGCAGCTGCTCCTACAGCAGGCTTACACTTTACCAAGGAGTTACTTGAGCAGATTCAAGAAAAGGGTGTAATTATTGCGAATGTGACCCTTCATGTAGGTCTTGGTACCTTTCGACCTGTAAAGGTTGAGGATGTCACAAAGCATCATATGCATTCTGAGTATTACTATATTGAGGAGACAGAAGCAAAGAAGATAAATGATTGCAAGGCAAATGGTGGACGAGTAATCTGTGTGGGTACCACAAGCTGTAGAACAGTGGAAAGTGCAGCGATTAGTGACGGCGTTGTAAAGGCAGGTGGTGGCGATACCAGTATCTTTATTTACCCAGGATATCATTTTAAGATACTTGATTGTCTTATTACGAATTTCCATTTACCAGAGTCCACTTTGTTAATGCTAGTATCAGCACTAGCTGGAAAAGACAATATCATGAATGCTTATAAAGAAGCAGTGAAAGAAAAATATAGATTTTTCTCCTTCGGAGACGCCATGTTCCTTTGTTAACCCCAAATGTGGACAATGTAAACTAGAATACCAGAAGTATATACTTTGTTATTTTGATGATATTCTAACGATTTTGTCATCTACAAAGGACATAATCGAATAATAAAAAGAGAAAGTGGGCAAATCACCCTCTAGAGTGAGATGCCCATTTTTCTGTATAGGTTATGAGTAATTATTCCTTCTTTGGGTTTCTACTTGCAACCAATATAAGGGTAATGTATAATAATTCATGATTGGGAAAATGATTAAAATACATAGTTTTGACCATGATAGAATAGATAATGAAAATTGAGGATGAGAAAAGTGAGTAGAAAAAAATTACTTTTTATTTATAATCCATGTGCAGGAAAAGGGGTTATGCGAAACAAATTGTCTAGTATGATTGAGATTTTTTGCAATGCTGATTATGAAGTAACAATTCATGCTACGAGACATCGTAATGATGCTACAGAGATAATTGAAAAATATGGAGAAGATTATGATACAATTGCTTGTTCTGGTGGGGATGGAACTCTTAATGAGGTAGTAAAGGGGGTTTTATCTTTAGAATCAAATCCACCGATTGGCTATATACCAACAGGAACAACCAATGATTGTGCCAATAGCCTTGGACTTCCAAAGAGTATGATTGAGGATGCAAAAACTATTGTAAATGGTTCCTTGTTTCCTTATGATGTGGGACAAATCAATCATGATAATTTTATCTATGTTGCTGCCTTTGGAGCTTTTACAGACGTATCTTATGCAACAAGTCAGTCAGTAAAGAATATTTTAGGAAGGTTAGCATATCTACTAGAGGGAGTAAAGAGAATACCATCTCTTAAATCCTATCATTTTAAAGTATTTTATGATGATGTAGAGATAGATGATAATTTTCTTTATGGTATGGTAAGTAACTCTAATTCTGTTGGAGGATTTAAGGGGCTGAATGGAAAGGATGTATCCTTAAATGATGGATTGTTTGAGGTGACCTTAATCACTCCACCAAAGAATGCTTTTGAACTGCAGTCGATTATCAATGCTCTTTTAAATGAAGATAAGACTAGTAAGCATGTGATTAGTTTCCATACAGATAAGGTGAAGTTTGTATCAGATGAGCTTGTTCCGTGGACCGTAGATGGAGAATTCGGTGGTAATTATAGAGAAGCTAATATAATTAATTTAAAGCATGCGGTTCAGTTTGTTGTTACTCATGATGAATCAAAATAAATAGAATAAAAAGAGGATTCCTTTGAAACTTAAGTGTTAGTTTTAAAGGAATCCTCTTTATTGTTAAAGTAAGGACTCTAGGTC
>JAEZQN010000368.1 GCA_023441145.1 Bacillota bacterium | reverse complement strand
ATATCCGTTAATACAACGATTGCTCCTATCTTTGTAGGTATCTCTTTTCTTTGTCCAACTGCATAGGAGGTTAGAGGAACCACTGTATTACTCTCAGGCTCCACTACATCTTTCTTATATACAGGCTCTAAGAACTCCCTATAAGATAAACTAGCAAAATTATATTCGTCCTCTTCCTCAGACAATGCTACATCACTTAACGGTAGACTATCCCCCACCTTATAACACTTTAACGCCTGCTCTTCCATATGAGAAGGGACAGTTAAGATGATCTCTTCCCCTGTCTTTATCTTATCCAGATTTATACTCCCCTGCTTAACATAGGAAGATAATTCCTCTAATTCCTTATCTAACAATCCAATCGTAGGCAACGTATAGACTTCTTCCTCTGATGAATAGCCAATTGCATTCAAAGCTGCTTCTTCTGCTTCGTGAAGCGAATTCTCGAATTCATCTTCCGATGCAGGACTAGACCGTACTGTATACTGTCCAAGAAGGTCCCCTATCTCTTGTGATTGTCCTGTTTTGTAAGACAAACGGGTGGAATTATTAACAATCCTTGCAAAGGATGATTCTATGTAATCATTATTTGCAAAAGCCTCATAAGACTCCTTGTTAATACCAGCCTTGTGTTGATTTTCTATATTATATTCAAATGGTAAGATATGCGATGACTTTTTGGCCACGTAATCCCAAGTTTTCATACCTTCCTGTTCAAGCATATTCTGATATACCGCATTATCTTTATCTGCGTGCACTCTAAAATAGTTATAACCAAAGAAAGCAGCTGATATCACTATAATGGTAATAATCATAACTGGAACATCATAAAACCTTAGATTTTTTTTAAGTACCTTTCTCCAACTCCGTTTATGGAAGGTGGTATAATGACGTTTACGATACTTATTATTTATAAATAACCTTTTTTGAAAGATAGCGACTGGTGTCAATTGTAACATCTTAATAAGTGGTATCAATAGTGCTATAAAACAACTAAGTTCTATTACAACAAAGGCATAGAGGTATGGAGAAGTTGTTACTACTGCCACATATTCACTAACCTGAAATCCTAGAGGTAGTTTTAAATCAAAGAGGGTATTTGTGACAGTAACCATACCATAATGTAAGGCAAGTCCAATTACCATACCAATTACGATAAATAAAGCAGATAGTAATAATAGTTCTATAAATAAGTACAGAATACTTGAATACTTGGTCATTCCAAGGCTTCGTAATATAGCAATCTGTTCTGCACGATCAAGAAGAAGATTCCGGACAAGACTATAAATTGAAACCATTACAACAACCATTATTAACAGTGAAAATATTGGAACTAGAATAGAGGAATAGAAATCTTTTACCTCTTTTCCATCTTTAATAAATTGGCTAACATTAGATAAAGTTGGTAGCTCACCCAGATTCCCATCACTTCCAAACCATCCAACAAAGCCTCCTCCAACTATGTAAGCATAGGCAAACGCTCTCATGTTATAAGGACCTATATACTTATATGCCTCAAACCCATCGGCTTCTAAATTCTTTGTAATTTCATACGCATCTGCATCCGTCTGAATAAAACTTGATACCAACTTCCCTGGAAATATACTTCGTTCTTCCTTTGATAAAAATATGGTCGGTACTGTATACTCACCATCAACAAGCACACCATCCTTTATATATTCTGGGCCTCTATAATACCCTTCATAATCACCATTATATGCTACCTCAAAAATACCAGATAACCGATACTCCTTAGTAGTTAGCTTATTACTTTCCAGATCATATAAAGTTAAGGAGACCTCTTGGCCTATACTTGGAATGATTCCCATATCCTTTGCTGTCTTTGCGTCAATCGCCACCTCATCTTTAGAACGAGGATAGTTTCCTATGGTACATCCTACATGATAGAGGTCCTCTGATATTAAATCAGCAAAAGATGCTACTTTGTAAGTTGGTCCACTATCTACACTACCATATCCTAATTCGTTATAATATCCATACGCTTTTACCTCTTCATTGTTTGCCAAATACGAGATATCCTTTTCATTCATTTCATAGTAGGATGCGTCATAATTCCCACTACTAATTAGCATCTTCTCTAGTTCAATCTCCTTCTCACTTCTGACAAGAAGTGCAGACGCACAAAGTGCTGCCGTGCCAATGATAATAATGATGGCAAAGGTCAGTATTCGCTTGAAATGACTCCTCCAATAACGAGAAGATAGCTTTGCTAGTTGCACGATTTTCTTCACACTATTTCCTCCCTTATTTACACATATTTTATAATTATTTTACAAAATAATTATAAATGAAATTCTCTTGCAATTTCTATATTTTCATAGATTTTTCACATATTTTCACATATTTTCACAATTGTTATTCTCTTTTCCTTCCCCCTACCTCCAGTGTCACACTGTCGGTGGCTCGCGCTCACTATGCCTTCACTTTAACTCCTAGCGTTCCGCTAGGAGTCGCGGGCCCTCACTTTGCCTTCGCGAAAAAAAAGACTAGTCAGAAAACTGACTAGCCTATCCCTACTTCTCTTATTCATTTAAAATAATATGTCGGATCTTTTTGCTAATAGTCTAGCTCCGTTGATGATGGAAACTACTCCAACTCCAATCATAAGTACAATGGTAAGAATGCCAAATATGATACTTAGCTTACCAGTGGAATTCAATGTCTTATAAACCTTCTCTTCCATAGCAA